>NZ_JBHSBO010000057.1:0-2565 GCF_042650685.1 Micromonospora sp. GCM10011542 | reverse complement strand
GCTGGCACAGCTCAGCTCCGACCGCTCCGCGCTCACCCTGCTCCGCGGCGTACCCGAGCTGCCATAGCCCAGGTTTAGAGGGGCGTCAGGTCGTTGTCGGGCTGTTGTACTTGCGCTTCGGGTTGGTTCCGATTTTTCCTAGCTGGCTGGGTGCGGAATGGGCGACAACTTGGCAGGCGCGGCGATGACGACTCAGAGTAGTGGCAGTTGGGGCAGCAGACCTTAGAATCTGGCGGTGATCGAGCTTAAGGCGTTGCAAGGGCAGGTCAAGACCCTGGTGGAGGATCTGCGCGGGCAGGTCGCGGAGGCGTCGCGTCTGCGCGCCGAGCTGCGCCAGGAGTACGCCCAGGCGAAGGCGGCTGAGCGGGTCGGCGCGAGCTTCGAGACCTGGCTCGACGACGTGCTCGATCAGGCGGCGGTGGCCTGGGTGCTGGGTTGCGTTTTCGTCCGGTTCTGCGAGGACAACGAGCTTATCGATGGGCTGTGGATCGGTGGCGCCGAACCGGCCGCGCCGGCCGAGCGGGCGGTGCAGCACCGGCAGGCGTACCTGATCGCCAACCCCCGGCACAACGACCGGCACTGGCTGCGGGAGGCGTTCGGCTACCTGCGCGGCCTCAAGGCCACCGGCAAAATCTTCGACCAGCACAACCCGGCGTGGCGCTTCGACATCTCCGGCCCGGCCGCGGAGGAGTTGAGCGACTTCTTCCGGCGGGGCGCCGGTCAGGAGTCGCTGCGCCGTGACGACCTGGACACCCGCTTTCTGGGCGATCTCTACCAGGATCTGTCGGCGCACGCGAAGAAGACGTACGCGCTGTTGCAGACGCCGGAGTTCGTGGAGGAGTTCATCCTCGACCGGACGTTCGAGCCGGCGGTCAAGGAGTTCGGCCTCGCCGCGACCAGCGTGATCGACCCGACCTGCGGGTCGGGCCACTTCCTGCTCGGCGCGTTTCACCGGCTGGTGCGCAAGTGGCAGGACCGGGAGCCGGCCACCGACATCAGGGTGCTCGCCGAGCGGGCGCTCGGCCAGGTGACCGGGGTGGACATCAACCCCTTCGCCGTGGCGATTGCCCGCTTCCGGCTGCTGATCGCCGCGATGGAGGTGTGCGGACTGACCAAGCTGGAACGGACGCCGGCCTTCCCGGTCCGGGTGGCGACCGGCGACTCACTGCTGCCGTGGGACGGGTACCGCTCGCGCGCCCAGGGCGACCTGTTCGCCGAAGCCGAGGGGCGGCCGGTTTTCGCGTACGAGAGCGAGGACGCCGACCTGCTCAAGAACTACCTAGCCGAGAATCAGTACACGGTGGTGGTCGGCAACCCGCCCTACATCACGGTCTCTGATCCTGTTCGTAGCCGCCTGTACCGCAGCATCTACCCGACCGTCTGCCACCGGCAGTATCAGCTAACCGTCCCATTTGCCAAGCGTTTCTTCGAGCTGGCCAAGCGTTCTGACGAGCAGGGCATTGGTGCCGGCTTTGTCGGGCAAATCACGGCTAACGGATTCATGAAGCGTGAATTTGGCAAGAAGCTTATCGAAGGTTATTTTGCACATGAGGTCGAACTGACGGAGGTGGTGGATACCTCAAGGGCGCTGATCCCCGGACACGGCACCCCGACGGTAATCCTCGTAGGCCGGACCAACGCGCGGCGGCGCGCTACGACTCTTCGAGCCATTCTGGCCGTTCAAGGTGAGCCCCCGACCACGGAGGATCCCGCGGCGGGCAAGGTTTGGATGGCGATTGGGAATCAGATTGATCGACCCGGCACGGATTCCGAGTGGGTCAGTGCCATTGATTTGCCTCGTGGCCGCCTTGCCGTCCACCCCTGGAGTCTTTCCGGTGGTGGCGCAATGGACTTGCTTGAAAATATCTCGGCGCGCGGGAGTTTTAAGATTGCAGACTTTGTAACTGTTGTAGGCCGCGTGACGCACACGGGATCGGACGAAAGTTACTTTGCGCCGCCGGGTGTATGGGGCAGACTTGGCGTTGACCAAAGCTCGGTTGTCGACTTGGTGGCCGGCGAGGCGGTGCGTGACTGGATTATTGCAACGGAACTCGAAGCGCTATTCCCGTACGATAGTGAGAATCGAGCATCGTTGCGCGACAAGGCGCTAGGTCGGATTCTCTGGTTAACGGCCGTGACTTTGGGGCAGAGGCGTGAGCCGGGTGGGACCCATGAGGAGATCGGCCTCACGTGGTATGAGTGGAGCCGGTGGCACCCTGAACGCTACTGTATTCCTCTCGGGATCGGTATGACGGAGGTGGCGACACACGCTCACTTCGCGCTAGACCGAGATGGAAAAGTCTTTAAGCAAACTGCCCCCGTTATAAAGCTTCCACAGGGAAGCTCGGAGGATGATCACCTGCGGTTACTTGGCTTGCTTAACAGTTCGCTCGCTTGCTTTTGGCTAAAACAGGTAAGCCAACCGAAGACAGGCGCAGCGAATTCTAGCGGTGGGGGCAATCGTTGGAGCCCGGAACCGTGGTACTCGTTCTATGCGTTCACGGGTACTAAGTTGCAGGAGTTTCCGTTGCCAGGGGCGTATCCGTTGGGGCGGGCGCGTGAGTT
>NZ_JBHSBO010000056.1:0-7376 GCF_042650685.1 Micromonospora sp. GCM10011542 | reverse complement strand
GCCGGACCCTGGCGTTCGTGCTCTCCGGCGGCAACGTCAACGACTGCACCCGCTTCACCCACCTCATGGCCGCCATCCGCATAGAACGTCACGGTCCCGGCCGGCCTCGGGTTCGCCCGGATCACGTCATCGCCGACAAGGGCTACAGCTCCAAGGCAATCCGGGCCGACCTACGCCGGCGAGGCATCGGACACACGATCCCTGAGCGCGCGGACCAACAGGCCAACCGCCGCCGGCGCGGCAGCCGAGGCGGCCGGCCACCGGTGTTCAACAAGCAGCTCTACAAGCGGCGCAACGTCGTCGAACGCTGCTTCAACCGCCTCAAGCAGTGCCGCAGCGTCGCGACCCGCTACGACAAGACCGCGACCTCGTACCAGGCCACCGTCACCATCGCCGCGCTACTCCAATGGTTATGAACCTTTGAAGACACGGCCTAGACCACGAGCCACCGACGGGACTGCTCGGTGCCCTGCAGGGAGCCCGTCCGGAGGGCGCATCCCGAGGGCGCGGGTCCCACGACTCCGCGGATCACGGCTTCGTCACCCAGGGGAACCGCACGCTCTTCGGCTAGAAGCGGATGCGCCTGCCTCTCCGCCCGCCCGCGTTCACGGCAGGTAGCCAACCAGCCGGATCGAGGTGTCACGCCTCAAGTGAAGCCACGAAGTAACGCGTCATGCGGGCGGTTAGCCTTCGCCGGTGGGCAGTGAGTTTCGGCAGGCGATGCGGCTGATGCGTCGACGTGATCCGCAGCAGGCGGAAGATGGCTTCCAGCGGCTGCGCCTGATCGCGGGTCAGCATGTGGATGAGCTGATTGAGGAGTTCAGCGTTGAACGTGATCACGGCCTGCGTTGCTGGCTGCTGGAGCTTGTTGGGGAGGCGCGGTCGGATCAGGCGTTCGACCTGCTGACGGCTGAGTTGCGCAGCGACGATGAGTCGCTGAGAGGGTGGGCAGCTCGGGGTCTGCAGTTGTTGGACAGCCCTGAGGCGCGACGGTTGCTGTGGCAGTGGCGCGAGAGCGGGGCGCCGGGGCGGCTCCGGTCGACGGGCCTTGAAGCGGGTGACCGCCTTGGTGGTGGTGCGGGGTACCTCGGTGACGAGTTGATCGCCGTCGTAAACGCGGCAAGTGGTGCCCGTGTCTTCGACGGTGATTGTGGCTGCGGCGTGGGCGATGCCGACGTGGATGCGTTGACCGGCGATGACCAGGGATCCCCGGCAGCGGACGCGGCGTTCGACCCACACGTGTTCTGAACTCGAGGCGGGTGGGGGTCCGGCAGGGCGGGCGTCGCGGATGCTGGCGGCCTCGGCCTGTGTTAGTGGGTTGGGCAGGCTGCGCAGGAGGACGCCGTCGGTGGTGATCTGCATGAGCCCGCGGTCGAGTCGGACGGTGACGCGCCTGCCGGCGAAGTGGTAGCCGACGGGGTGTTGCCGGCCGGCGAGGCTGATCAGGCCGTTGGCGTTGACGAGCCGTTCGACCTCGATCGGGGTGCCGGCCTGGACGGGTCCGGTGGCGATCGGTGGTGGCCCGGCAGGCTGACCGTCGTCGGCGAGGGGCTGGCGCAGGTGGCCTGGGGTGAGCCGGGACGGCACGGTCTTGAGCCGGACGCCGTCGCTGACTGATGGCCAAGGCTCGGGGATATTGCTGGTCTTTCACGGTATGGGGTGTGGGTGGGTAATCATCTGGCACCTGCGGTCGGCTGCCACATGATGCGTTCGTAGCAGACGAGGGCGGCGAGGACAGCGGTGATCACGCCGAAGGCGCCGAGGGCGGGCAGGCTCCGGGCGACGGGAAGCAGTGCGAGCATGATGCCGGCCGCGACGATTTGGGCGGGTGGGGTGTGTCCGACGGTGAAACGGAGGAACAGGCCCCGGCCGATGAGGTAGACGATCGGGCCGCCGAACAGGGCTGCTGTGGAGGTCCAATCCAGCGGCGCCCCGGCAGGATGCTGCGACGGGTGGTGGGCCAGGTGCTCGAGGACGAGTTCGATGCCCAGGGCCAGGTAGATGATCCCGGCGATGAGCGGGAAGTGGGCCAGGCTGTAGGCGCTGATGGCAGGCCGGACGCGGTCCTGGTCGGGGAGGCGCGCCAGGGCCTGTCCGGCCGGTGCGGCGGCGTTCTCGAAGTACAGCCACCACAGGGCCGTGGCAATGGCCACGGCGAGCAGCGCGGCGATCAGGACCGGCCAGCGGGTGACCGCCGATCCGGCGCCGGCGCCCACCGCGATCAGCGACTCGCCCAGGGCGATAATCAGTAACAGGCCATGCCGGTCGCACAGGTGGCTAGCACTGCGCAACCGAAATCGCTCTCTGCTGAACACCGAGACGCACGCGGTACCGAGGCAGTCGATGAGGAACGCTGCGGCCCACAACAGCGTTTGTGTGGCCCCGCCGAGCACCGCCCCGAGCAGCAGCGGAATCCAGCCCACCGCGATCGGGATGGCATAGCGGAAGCCGGGCGCCGGGATTCGCGGGTTAATGACGGCCACGTGCCAATTGAGTAGGTAAAACACGGTCCGGATCACGATGTACGCCACCGCCACCGTCAGCGCTTCGGACACCGTCGACCTGCCGTGCCCCCACGCGTAGGGGATGATCAAGGCGGCCACCAACATTGCGGCCATTACCACGACCAGCCCGGCGCGGACCAGGCCCACGTCGGCGCGGACCCGGTTGGCCAGCCAGGCGAAGGTAGTGAAGGGCCACCACAGCAGCATCAGGAACACCAGGCCCTGCACCAGGACGAGCGGCGTCGGCGACCCTGCCATGAACGTGGCCACGCGGATGAAGGCGAACGCGAACACCAGGTCGAAGAAGACCTCAAACGGGGTGGTGCGTTGGGCCTCACCAATCGGCACCGGTCGCCGAATCCCCGAGATACGCCCCATACGCGCATCTTCCTACTCATCCGGCCGATACGGACCCGGACGCCTAATATGGTGCCAGTCCACCAGCAGTCCACAGCCGAGACGTTCCCACCGGTCCGGGCGATCTCCGTCGTCGACGCACCGCCTGGACTTCCAGCACCACGCGATTCCGCTGCTCCGTCGCGGCAAACTCCACCAGCACACGGCGCACTGTCACGCAGGTTCCGCAATCAGACAGGCTGGCTGCCGGCGATACCAGGCCAGCCAGCGGTGCACCGCTTGGAGGGAGACTCCGAACGAAGCCACCCATCCGCTGCGCCCGCTACCGGTGCCGGTGAATCTAGCGAGGGTTCGGCCGGGCCGTCTACGGGCCGTCTGGGCCCTTGCTGGGCCGTCAAGAGCTGACCAAGGATGAAGGCGACGACCAGCAGTACCCGAAGAACCGCCAGGCCAGCCGCCATGTGACAGCGGCTGGCCTGGTGGGCGCCGGACGAGTCGACCTCTACGCCGGATTCTGGGTCTTTGATCTCTGGCTTGATACTGCAACGATGCTGGCAATCGGAGGCGGCCGCGGGTGGACGTCTCGTGTGCCACTGACCGAGGAGCCTAGTTGCGTCTGCCCCGTGAGCCTCACCCGGTTGACCGGCCGGGCGTTGTCGTCTTCATGATCATATGTGCCGGTCTTGGAGCGCTTGCGGCGGGCGGATGGAACGGCGATGGAGGGCGGTTCCAGCCGATCGCGGCAGTGCTCGCCATTGTGCTGTTCGCGTGCTTCCTGATCTTGTTCGCGGTGTTCTGGGTTGGGTGGCTGATGCGTGGGCACGAGTTGTGGCGCGAGGAACGGCGAGGGGCGAGAGGCGACGACGGCAATTGAGCCCCGGCAGTGTGGGGCACACAGGGGGCACAAGAGACCGTCAAGCGTCGTCAACCAGCGAGCAACGCTGGCAGCCCGAAGCGCCGCGTGAGCAGGTCACCCACCCCGTTTCCGCTGCTGGTGGGCTAGCGGCTCTAAGTTCCGCTTCAACTACCCGTCGCGGGCGGTGACGTGCTCGGCGACCTGTGGACCGGAGCCGTGGATTGGTAGCGTGACGCGATGGAGCGAGCAGCCGTCTACGTGCTGTCGGCGTTGGTGCTCGCGGGCAGCGTGACGCTCTGGCTGTACTTGAGCTTTCGCCGCGGGGGTGACCGTCCTTCGCAACGCCGAGTTGCAGCATTCTTCCTCAAGTCGGGCATCCACCACCTTCCGGCGATCCTGCCGGTCGCTGCTGCCTTCTGGTATTCGATCGCCCTGGCGGCACTGAGCGCGTTCCTGCCGGAAGGGCCGATCCAGACGGTCGCCATAGCGGCGGGCCTCCTGCTGGTCCTGACCTGCGGCGTGTTGATGGTCGCTTGGGCGTACCGGCCCCCGCACTGGATTTATCCGCGTGGTACCGGGCCAAGTTGGGCCAAGTGCCGAAGCCACTGCGAAGTAAAGGGTCCCGGGCGTGGAGCGCGGTCATGATGTGGATCGGCATCGTGTTCCTGGTCGGTGCTTACGCGGCATACCGACTGGACTCCTCTTGGTTTCTGGTTGGTGTCGCAGCGGTGGTGGGGACTGGCTTCTTCGCTGGTTACGTGATCCGCGATTGACCTGGGGCGGGCCCGCCTCGGGGTGCGGGCCCGAGCCCCGGTACCCGCTGGCGGTCCGACAGGCAGGCATGGTGACGCCCAGCGAGGTCACGGTGGGCGAGACCATGGTGAGGCCGATGGCGGACAGCCACTCGGAAGTGGGCATGGGGACCAGGTCGTGCTGGCCGCCTGGATCATCGCCGAGACCGCCGTCGACCTGGTCGGTACTTTTTGCAAGGGAACCGCCCGACGGAAGCATGCGATCTATCCGCGTCTGCGGGGTGACTAGCTGGGTGACGATGGGAGCGGTCGCCAGCGGACGACGGTGGACGGCCGTGGACTGTTCCAGCAGTTTCCGGCTGGCAGGACAGCAGGTCGGGGAGCCGCGCTTGTTGCCTGGGGGTCAAGGGGTCGTCGGTTCGAATCCGTGAACCGCCCCGGGTTCTGTGGAGACCTTGACGGCGAGGGCGCTCAGCGTGCCCACCTCGATCGTGGTCCACAGCAGCACCTTACTGGAGTCGTTGCCATCTTCGACGAAGTCGTATCCAAGGGACCGCCAGGCCCAGAGGCTTCCGCACACCGAGACGACGGCCGCCGTGGCGCCGAGCGGTGCGCGGGCCAGCCGGGGCGACGAGATCGCGACCCGGGCGCCCTGGCCGTCAAGAACACCGGATTCATCGGCGACTTGGTCGGCTCCTCCCGCGGCGCCCGCCGGCACCCACCTCATCCCGGCGACCGTCGTGGCCTTGATGACGGGGGCTACCATGCCGCTCCGCAGATCGGTCTCGGTAGCGGACGGCTCGGGTGACCAGCCCGCAGGTGGTGACGGCGAGGTCGGCAGCCGCCCGGCGGGGACGGAAACGGGAGCTCCGGCACACGCTCCGAGAGGGCTGTCGTCACGGCACTCGCACCAGGGCGACGCGTCGGCGGTAGTCGGTGGCCACGGCGATGACGAGAGGGCCCCAGGCGAGCAGCGGGGCGTAGTACCGGAGCACCTCCCAGCCGGGAACGGGATGTGATGGTTCGTCCCGGCCCATACCGAGCCAGCCGCTCTGCACGAAGTGAAACGTCTGGTTCAGGAGGAAATACACGCAGATGGCGACCAGCAACCAGCCGCCGGTCAGCGCGGCGATCACGACGGCCCTCGCCGGGATCCACCGGCCACCGAGCAACGGCACCCAGTACGGCACCTGTTGGCCCCAGCGGTGCACCAGCCCGAGTGTCGACAGGGCCAGCCCCATCGACAGTGCAGATAGGAAGATCATGTACCACGTGGTGACACTTTCGTCGGTGAACAGAAGGGACAGTCGCCAGAGCGCGGACGGCAGGACGCAGAGCGGGACGGCGTAGGCGGCCCCAACGGCCCAGGGTGATGGGGCGGCGGCCCAGGGGTGGCCGGAGTCGGTGAGACTCATGAATGCGCCGATCGCTCGAAGGGGCGAGTGTCCGTGACGTACTGCTGACGAGGCCGGGTGACGAGGGCGTAGCCGGCGGTGGTGACTCCCAGTGCCACCCCCCAGCTGAGGAACACCAGTAGCGTGGCGGCCACCGCCCAACCCTCGCGGACCTCCGACCAGGGCGTGTCGCCGGTGAGCACCTGCCGCCCGAACACCGCGACGCTCAGGACGCCGTAGGTGACCAGCGCGAGCGCCACCATCCCGGCGGGGATCACCGCCAAGAGCCGGGGCACCGGCCGGCCCCGTAGTCCCGGCACCCACCGGGGGAACTGCTGCCCCCAACGATGGATCAACCCGAGCACGAGCAGGCCGGTCAGGGACGGCACGAGGGTGATCGCCACGCCTGTCCATGTCGAGAGGTTGTGGTGGATGTCGTCCAGTTGCCGCTGCGATATCCCCAACGGAACGCCGAGCATCCACAGCCCGTGCGGCACGGCCCAACCGATCATCGGCAGCGCGACCGCCGTGTACGCCCAGCGGCGGGTCCAGCGCGGCACCGGTTGGTATCCGGCCGCCCGCGCTGCGCCTGGGGGAGCGCAGGCGTTGGCGAGCCCGGCGAACAGGAGACCGCCGGTGACCAGCGCGAGCCGGGCGACGAGGTCGCGCCAGTCCGAGGGGCGTCCCGCCAACGCCGCGGGGATCTCGAAGAACAGGTGCAGCGGGAACGCGGCGACCAAGAGCAGCGCGGCCGCCGCCCAACTGCCGGCGGTCGAGTAGCGGCCGGGGAAGCGGACTGCGCACACGATCAGCACCGCGAGGGCGGCACCAACCCCCACCGGTCCCCACCCCGCCCAGAAGGGCAGCGTCTCGACGCGGTCCGCGCCGCATCCGCCCGCCGGGTCGACCAGATCGGTACGGTCGCAGGCGGTGTACCCCCAGCGGCCCCCCGCTATCCAGTACGCCCGCAGAGCCACCTCGCCGACGACGAACACGGCGCACGCCACCGCCCACCACCAGATCCGGGCGACCGTTGCTGATTTCGCCTTCATCGCCTGACCCTGGCAGGCGGAGCGATGGTCACCGCCGGGGCGAACCACACCCATCGCGGCGATCTGATTCCGATAGTCATCAACCAATGGTTTACGGCGACGGTCGACCTTCCCTCCCCGGCAACGGGGAATGCGCTCCCTCGGCCGGGGGATCGGCCCTCCGGTGTCCCGTTGCGCTCGCCTGGAGGACTCCTCTGACGCGGCGGACCAGGAGCGGAGGCCTCACGGCACCGGGGGCGGCAGAGGGTTTGCCAGGCCGGCCGCCACTCGTCAAGCAGCGAGTTGGGCTCGCTCGGCACGCTGAGTGCTTCCTGCCCAGGCAGCGCGGCTACCTATGATCTAGATCAAACCGGTTACCAAGCTGATGCTCGGCACCGTCCAAACTGACGGTGGGGTAGAGGGCGGATTCAACTGGTCGTCGCAACACCTTGATCACGGAGGTTTGCGATGGGACGCGGTAA
>NZ_JBHSBO010000055.1:0-26753 GCF_042650685.1 Micromonospora sp. GCM10011542 | reverse complement strand
GGATCATCAACACCCTTCGCTGCGTCCGCAGCCCCGTCCTGAGTTAGGACTTACTCGTCTAGGTGCCGCATGGCAGCGAGGACCATTACCTGCGACGTCATCGACATGCCCCCCGGCACCGGAGATCCTCTCTCCAGCGACAACCTGCCCCATTTCCGGTGGACGAGGAGAGTTCCATGGCTGCGGCATTCGATCAGCTGGCCGAGCGGTACATCGCGATCTGGAATGAGACCGAACCGGCGAGGCGACGCAAGGACATCGACGACCTGTGGGCACCCGAGGGCCGCTACGTGGATCCGCTGGCCGTCGCCGAGGGCCGGGCCGCGATCGACGCGACGATCGCCGCGGTGCAGAGTCAGTTCCCCGGCATGATGTTCCGGTTGGCCGGCCCGGTCGACGGCCACCACAACCAGGTGCGCTTCACATGGGCGCTCGGGCCGCAGGACGGCGAGGCACAGATCGTCGGCTTTGACGTCGCAGTGATCGACGACAACGGACGACTGACTCAGGTTCTGGGCTTCCTGGACCGGGTCGCCGGGGAGGACCGATGACCGCGTACGCTCTCGCCCACCTGCGCAAGGGACCCATCCACCCCGACGTGCTGGAGTACCTGGCGCGCATCCAGGGCACCCTCGCCCCCTTCGGTGGCCGGTTCCTGGTCCACGGCGGAGCGGTCGACGTGCTGGAAGGCGACTGGCCGGGCGATCTGGTGATCGTCCAGTTTCCCGACCTGACCAAGGCCCACGGCTGGTACCACTCCGGCGAATACCAGAAGATCAAGCCCTTGCGGACCAGGCACCTCACCGGTGAGCTGATCCTTGTGCAGGGGGTTGAGGACCGCCACGACTCGTCGCGGTTGGCTGCCGAACTCCATCGAGCCGACGCGGCGGGGTGATCGGCGGTTCGGACGTACCGGCCGCGTGGCGCGTCGGTCGTCGTCTGCGGCCCGGCCGAGCGCCGACCACCCGCGACGCTCGGACACGTGCGCCACCGGCAGCGTCAGGTCTCGTCGGCTGTCCCACCCGCCTCGTAGTCTCAGCGTCATGACGACGACACGGACACACACGCTGACCCTGCCCGGCGTCGACCTGGTCTACGACGTACGCGGCCCGCTCCCACCGGAGGACGGCCGGCCGCCTCTGCTCATGGTCGCCCAGCCGATGACGGCGGAGGGCTTCACCGCGCTCGCCGCCAACTTCCCGGACCGCACGGTCGTCACCTACGACCCACGTGGCCTGGGCCGCAGCAGGCGCACCGACGGCCGGTCGGACAACACGCCGCAGCAGCAGGCTGCCGACCTGCACCTGTTGATCGAGGCGCTGGGTGCTGGCCCGGTGGAGATGTTCGCGAGCAGCGGCGGTGCGGTGACCGCGCTCGAACTGGTCGCGACCCACCCCGACGACGTCCGCACGCTGGTGGCGCACGAGCCGCCGATCAACGCCGTGCTCCCCGACGCCGCCAACGCCGAGCGCGCCCGAGCCGCCTTCAACGAGGCGTACGAGGCCAACGGCGCGGGCGCGGGTATGGCCGCGTTCATCGCCATGACGTCCTGGCAGGGCGAGTTCACCGACGAGTACTTCGCCCGGCCCACCCCCGACCCGGCGACGTTCGGCCTGCCCACCGAGGACGACGGCACCCGCGACGATCCGCTGCTGTCGAAGAACTCCTGGGCGGTCACCGACTACCGCCCCGACCCGGCCCAGCTTGCCGCCGCGCCGACACGAATCGTGATCGCGGTCGGCGAGGAGTCGGGGCAGACGTACACGGCGCGTACGGCCATCGGCACCGCGGCCCTGCTCGGCCAGCAGGTCACGGTGTTTCCGAGCCATCACGGCGGCTTCCTCGGCGGTGAGTTCGGTTACGCGGGCAAGCCCGAGGAGTTCGCCGCGAGGCTTCGCGAGGTTCTGGCCGCTGGCTGAACGTCGACGGTCGCGGTGCCCCGGGGGACAGGGGAGGTCGCTCCGCTGGCGGTTAGCCTCTGCGTATGGAAGAGGCGATGTCCGGGAGCACGCTCGATGGCTGACGCCGACGATGTCCGTCGCCTCGCCCTCGCGCTGCCGCACGTGGTCGAGATCCGCAGTGACGGCTTCGACTTCCGGGTCGCCGACAAGGGTTTCGTCTGGTCCTACCCCGAGCGCAGGCCCGGCACGTCGCGCGTCATCCGCACCGACGTCGCGGTCCTGTACGTCGGCGACGAGGCGGAGAAGCAGGCGTTGCTCCTCGGCGAGCCCGCCGTCTTCTTCACCACGCCCGCGTACGACGGGCTGCCGCTGGTCATGGTGCGGCTCGCGCAGGTGGACGTCGATCGTCTGCGGGAACTCGTCACCGACGCGTGGCGCATGCGTGCCCCGGACTCCCTCGGTGGCGACCTCGATGCCGCCGCCGAGTCTGCGTAGGCACTACCGCTGGCGCCGACCCGCGCAGTGGATCGTCCCTACCTCTCGCCGGGGCCCTGGTCCTTGACCTCGTCGTAGCCGACCTTGCCAGGTGCCTCGGTCGGCGCGTAGATGACGCGGAGCACACCGGTCGGAAACGCCTCCGTCGCCGTCACCTTCAGGTGGTACGGCGTGTCGCCGTCGTCGAACAGCCTGCGGCCCTTACGCGCCGCCACCGGGTGCACCAGCAGGCGCAGCTCGTCGACCAGCCCCGCGGCGAGCAGCTGCTGCACCACGGAGATCGAGCCGGGAATCAGGATGCCGCTGACGTCGGCGTCGTCCTTGAGCGCGGCCACGGCGTCAACGAGGTCGCCCTTGATCAGCTCCGAGTTGCGCCAGGAGAACTCCAGCGGCTGGCGGGAGACGACCACCTTGCGCATGTCCCCGAGCTGCTTGGCGAACGGCGCGTCGTCCCCACCCGCCGCCTCGCGCTCGGGCCACGCTCCGGCGAAACTGTCGTAGGTCACGCGGCCGATGAGCAGCACGTCTGCGGTGTCGTAATCCTCGGTGACGGCGCGGCCCATGTTCTCGTCGAAGTACGGGAAGTGCCAGTCGGGGTCGATTTCGGCCACGCCGTCGGCCGAGATGAACAGGGTGGAGATGACCTTCGCCATCGCGGTGATCCCTTCACGCGGTTGGTGCCGGTGGGTCGAATGGCGCAGATCCTAGTCGCCGAACGGTCGATCATGGAGGACCGTCGACATCGGCACGGCGTCCGCCGCGCCGCCGGTCACGCCACATGGGCCACGATGTTGATCACGTTGCCGTCCGGTGCCCGGACGAAGAACCGGCGCACACCCCACGGCTCCGTCGTCAGCGGATGCACGATCTCGTAACCGAGTTTCTGAGCTTCCGCGTAGGCGCCGTCCACGTCGTCGACCTGAACGGAGATCACCGAATCCTCCGGTGCGGTCGCGTCGCGCGACACGAGCTGGACGTTCGCCCCGGTGTCGGGAGAGGTGTAGCGAGCCACCCAACCCAGGTTGAACTCCTCGGTGCCCAGCCCGAGGTAGTCGGTGTAGAACGTCTTCGCTTCCTCGACGTCAGGCACGCGGAGGTTGGTGATGACGCGAATGGGACGCATGGGGGCCTCCTGCCCGCGGATGGTCGTGTTGCGTCGGCGTGGCCGACGTTACGCGGCGAGGCGGATGATCGCGGCCACCGACCGGTCCACGTCCGCCTCGGTCGTGGTGGCGTTCGACACCGAGATCCGCATCAGTCGCCGTCCGCGCCACGTCGTACCGCCCGCCCAGCAGGTGCCGTCGGCCTGTACCGCGGCCACCACCTGGTCGGTGCGCGCGTCGTCGCCGAAGCCGACCAGCACCTGGTTGAGGACCACCTCGTTCGCCACCTCGAAATTGGCGGCGGTCAGACCCTCGGCGAACCGGCGGGCGAGCGCACAGCAGCGGTCGACCAGCGCGGCGACCCCGTCGCTGCCCAGCTCCCGCAGGCCGGCCCACACCGCGAAACCACGGGCGCGGCGGGAGGACTCCGCGGTGAGGTCCGCTCCGACCGGTACGCCGCCGGAACCGACCAGATACGCGGCGGCGTACGACAGCGCCGCCGCGTGGATGTCGGGCCGGGCGCAGAAGGCGAAGGCCGAGTCGTACGGAAGGTTCAGCCACTTGTGACCGTCACAGGCCCACGAGTCGGCCAGTTCCAGCCCGTCGACGAGGTGGCGGGTGGTGGGGCTGGCAGCGGCCCACAGCCCGAACGCCCCGTCCACATGCACCCACCCGCCGTGCCGGTGGACCAGCTCGCACGCCTCCCGGAGCTCGTCGCAGGCGCCGGTGTTGACGTTGCCGGACTGGAGGCACACGATGGTCGGGCCCGGGGGGCCGGCTCGGAGAGCCTCCCGCAGCGAACCGAGGTCGATGGCGCCGTTCGACCCGGCCCGCACCGGCTGCACCGCGTCCGTTCCGAGGCCGAGCAGACGCAGCGACCGGTCGATGGTCCCGTGGCGCTCCTCCCCGGCGATCACCCGGATCGGCGGTGCGCCGACCAGCCCGCGCCGTTCCACGTCCCAACCCGCCTCCGCGAGCACCTGGTGCCGGGCGGCGGCGAGCCCGGCGGTGTTGGCCGCCTGGCAACCCGTCACGAAGCCGACGGACGCCGCCGCCGGGATCCGCAGGAGCTGCTTGAGCCAGGTGCCAGCGGCTGCCTCGGCGGCCATGGCCGCTGGCGAGGCGACGGCGTTGAACGCGAGCTGGTCCCAACCGGCGGCGAGGATGTCGGCCGCGGTCGCCGCCGGCAACGCGCCTCCAACGACGAACCCGAAGTATCGCGGGCCGGCGCTGGCGACGAGGCCGGGCTCGGCGGCGGCGAGCAGGTCGGCCAGCACCTGCTGCGGTGGGCAGGGGGTGGTGGGCAGCGGTCCGGAGAAGGCGTCGGCCAACGCGGCGTGGTCGATCGGCACGCCGACCGGCCGGTCCGGCAACGACAGCCGGTAGTCGGCCGCGTGGTCGGCGGCCAGACGGAACAGGCGGTTCAGATCCTCCACCGACGCACCCTACTGCCGTCGATCGGTCCAACGGAACGAGCGGACGGTGGTCACCACGCCACCAGTTCGGTCACAGTGCCGTCGCCCGGCCGCCCAGGACGAGGTCCCAGCGCATCCGGGTCGAGCGACCACTTCGAACCGTGGGCACCGTACCTCCGTGTTTATGATCGACGGCCCCGACAGGGAACCCAGGAGGCGGCCGTTCGGTTCGGCCGGGAGCAGAGGTGAGGTGCGGCACGGTGATCCGCGAGGCGTACGCCTGCTGGCTGCGGGAGCCCGGCGCCGCCGAGATCCGGCCGGTGTCGCTGCCCGCGCCGGGCCCGGACGAGGTGCTGGTCCGGACGCGCTACTCGGGGGTCAGCCGGGGCACCGAGACGCTGGTCTTCGCCGGCCGGGTGCCGCCGGACCAGTACGCCGCGATGCGCGCACCCTTTCAGGAGGGCGACTTCCCGGCCCCGGTGAAGTACGGCTACCTCAGCGTCGGCGAGGTCGAGCAGGGCCCGCCGGAGCTGCTCGGCCGTACCGTCTTCTGCCTGTACCCGCACCAGAGCGCGTACGTCGTCCCGGCCACCGCCGTGGTGCCGGTGCCGGACGGGGTGCCGGCCGCGCGGGCGGTGCTGGCCGGCACGGTGGAGACCGCCGTCAACGCGCTCTGGGACGCGGCGCCGCTGGTCGGTGACCGGGTCAGCGTGGTGGGCGCCGGCATGGTGGGCTGCTGCGTCGCCGCTCTGCTCGCCCGGTTCCCCGGCGTGCACGTCGAGTTGGTCGACGTCGACCCGCGTCGGGCCGGGGTAGCGGGCGCGCTCGGCGTCGACTTCGCCCGACCGGAGGACGCCGCTGGCGACCGGGACCTGGTGGTGCACGCCAGCGCCACCGGCGCCGGCCTGCAACGCTCGCTGGATCTGCTCGCGACCGAGGGCACGGTGATCGAGCTGAGCTGGTACGGCGACCGCCCGGTGCAGGTCTCGCTCGGCGGGGCGTTCCACTCCGGACGGCTCACCGTGCGCAGCAGCCAGGTCGGCGCCGTCGCACCCGCGCGGCGGGGCCGGCGCAGCTTCACCGACCGGCTGGCCCTCGCGCTGGACCTGCTCGACGATCCCGTCTTCGACGCGCTGATCACCGGCGCGTCCCGGTTCGACGAACTGCCCGACGTGCTCGCCCGACTGACCGCGGGTGACCTGCCCGCGCTCTGCCACCTCATCACCTACGACCGGGAGTGATCCGTGTTCAGCGTGACCGTTCGGGACCACATGATGATCGCCCACAGCTTCCGGGGGGAGGTGTTCGGCCCGGCCCAGCGCCTGCACGGCGCCACCTTCGTGGTGGACGCGACGTTCCGCCGGCCCGACCTGGACGCCGACGGCATCGTGGTCGACATCGGCCGGGCCACCGAGCAGCTGCGTGCCGTGCTCGGCGAGCTGACCTACCGCAACCTCGACGACGAGGCGGCCTTCGCCGGGGTGAACACCACCACCGAGGTGCTGGCCCGCACCGTCGCCGACCGGCTGGCCGAGCGGGTGCACGCCGGCGACCTGGGCGCGGGGGCGCGCGGCCTGGCCGGGATCACCGTCACGTTGCACGAGTCACACGTCGCCTGGGCCAGCTACGAGCGGTCCCTGTGACCTGGGCGGGCGGGGCGGTGGCGGTCGACCGGCCGGCGGTACGCGGGCGCGCGGTGCACGTCGTCCTGCCCGGCGACATCGACGACCCGGCCGCACCCAGCGGCGGCAACCACTACGACCGGCGGATCTGTCGGGGCCTCGCCGAGCTGGGCTGGTCGGTCCGGGAGCATCCGGTGCCCGGCGAATGGCCGCGCCCGGGCCGGGCGGCCCGGGCCGCGCTGGCCGGGGTGCTCGCCGGCACGCCGGACGACAGCGTCGTGCTGCTCGACGGCCTGATCGGCTCCACCGTGCCGGACCTGCTGGCCGCACACGCCGCCCGGCTGCGCCTGGTGGTCCTCGTGCACCTGCCGCTGGACGACGACGCCGAGGGCCGCGCGCTGACCAGCGCCCGGGCCGTGCTCGCCACCAGCGAGTGGACCCGTCACCGGCTGCTGGCCCGTCATCCGCTGCCCGCCGACCGGGTGTGGGCCGCCCCGCCGGGGGTGCGACCCGCGCCGCCGGTCCCCGGGTCGCCCGCCGGCACCCGGCTGCTCTGCGTCGCCGCGGTCACCCGACACAAGGGACACGACCTGTTGGTCGACGCGCTCTCCACCCTGGCGGCGCTGCCCTGGACCTGCGTCTGCGTCGGCACGCTCACCCGGGAGCCGGAGCTGGTCGGCGAGCTGCGCGGGCGACTCGCCGACGCGGGCCTCACCGACCGGGTGCGGCTGACCGGCCCGCGGACCGGCGCGTCGCTGGACGCCGCGTACGCCGCCGCCGACCTGCTGGTGCTGCCGTCACGCGGCGAGACGTACGGCATGGTCGTCACCGAGGCGCTGGCCCGGGGCCTGCCGGTGCTCGGCACCGACGTCGGTGGCCTGCCGGAGGCGCTCGGCCGGGCCCCCGACGGCGACCGGCCGGGGCTGCTGGTGCCACCGGACGACCCGGTCGCCCTGGCCGGGGCGCTGCGGGGCTGGCTGGGCGACGGTGAGCTGCGGGCCCGGCTGCGCCGCGCCGCCCACGCCCGGCGGGACACCCTCACGGACTGGTCGGTGACCACCGGGCTGGTGGCCGCCGCGTTGGCGGAGGTGGCCCGGTGAGCGCCGAGGCGACCCTGCCGTTCGCCGACTGGCTGCGGCTGCGCGAGCCCGCCGACGCCGACGCCCGCGCCGAGGACCTGGTGGAGCTGCTCCACCACCGACCGACCGGCGGCGCCCCCGCGGTGATCCACGACCTGGGCAGCGGCACCGGCTCGATGGGTCGGTGGCTGGCCGCACGCCTGCCCGGCCCGCAGCACTGGGTGCTCTACGACCGCGACGCCGACCTGCTGGCCCGGGCCGCCGCTCAGCTGGCCGACGCCACCGCCGCCGACGGCGCGCCGGTCACGGTGACCACCCGCCACACCGACATCACCCGGCTGACCGGCACCGACCTGGCCGGCGGCGCCCTGGTCACCGCATCCGCCCTGCTGGACATGCTCACCGCCGAGGAGGTCGAGCGGCTGGTGACGGCCTGCGCCGGCGCCGGTTGCCCGACGCTGTTCGCGATCTCGGTGACCGGGCGGGTGCGGCTCACCCCGGTCGACCCGCTGGACGCCGAGGTCGAGGCCGCGTTCAACGACCACCAGCGACGCACCGTCGACGGCCGGCGCCTGCTCGGCCCGGACGCCGTCGCCGCCACCGTGGCCGCGTTCACCCGGCGGGGCGTGCGGGTGCGGGAGCGGCCCACCCCGTGGCGGCTCGGCCCGCAGCAGGCCGAGCTGGCCGCCGAGTGGTTCCGCGGCTGGCTCGGCGCGGCCTGCGAGCAGCGCCCCGAGCTGGCCGGCCCGGCCGACGCGTACGCGCGGCGCCGACTCGCCGACGCGGCGGCCGGTCGCCTCGGCGTGCTGGTCGAGCACCGGGACCTGCTCGCCGGCGGATGAACTGCACGGGCCCGGTATACGTGCATCAGGGCAAGAGACGATCTCAGGGAGGAACGGCGCGGATGTTCTGGGCCTGGGCACGGATCGTGGGCGGGGTCGGTCTGCTGGCCGCCCTGCTTTGGCAGGTGGGCGGCGGGCCGTTCCTCGCCGGAGTGCGGCTGATCGACGCACCGGCGCTGGCCGCGGCGCTGCTCATCGGCGTGCTCACCACGGTCTGCGGGGCCTGGCGGTGGAGCCTGGTCGCCGGCGGCCTGGGCGTCCGGCTGCCGCTGGCGACGGCGGTGGCGCACTGCTACCGCGCGGTGTTCCTCAACGCCACGCTGCCCGGCGGGGTGCTCGGCGACGTGCACCGCGCGGTGCGCCACGGCCGGGACGCCGGCGACGTCGGCCGGGGCATCCGCGCGGTGGTGTGGGAGCGCACCGCCGGCCAGGTGGTCCAGGTGGCCCTCGCCGTGGTGGTGCTCGCGGCCTTCCCCTCCCCGGTGCGGCCGTACCTGCCGCTCGCCGCCGCGCTGCTGGCCGGCTGCGGGCTGGCTGCCGTCCTGCTGGCCCGACTCCTGCCCCGGGCCGGCCGGTCCCGGTGGGCGCGCGCGCTGCGCACCGCCGTGGACGACGTCCGGGCCGGCCTGCTGGCCCGGCGGACCTGGTTCGGCGTGCTGCTCGCGTCCGCCGTGATGGTCGTCGGTCACCTGGCCACCTTCCTGGTGGCCGCGCGCACCGCCGGCTCCGACGCCCCGCTGTCCCGGTTGCTGCCGCTGACCCTGCTGGCCCTGCTCGCCATGGGGCTGCCGCTGAACGTGGCCGGCTTCGGGCCGCGCGAGGGGGTGGCCGCGTGGGCCTTCGGCGCGGCCGGGCTCAGCGCCGCCGAGGGCGTCGCCGCGGCCACGGTGTACGGAGCGCTGGTGCTGGCGGCCAGCCTGCCCGGCGCCGCCGTCCTGGTCGCCCGGCGGATCCGGGTTCCCGCCGCCGGTCGGGAAGTCACCCGCCACCATGGACGTTGAGCGAACTGGAAGACGTGCGCGTCGCCGGACGGCGGTGGCGCCGGACGAAGGAGCCCCATGCGCGAAACACTGCCGGTCGCCACGGTCCGCACGCAGGTCACGGTGCCGCTGGAGTTCCCCGACGGGTACGCCGCCACCGCCCGGGTCTTCTCGTTCAAGGGGCTGGTGGACGGCCGGGAACACCTCGCCCTCGGCCTCGGTGACTGGGCCGGCGCGCTGGACCGGCTCGCCGCCGGCGGCGCGGCGCCGCTGGTCCGCCCGCACAGCGAGTGCCTGACCGGCGACGTGTTCGGCAGCCAGCGTTGCGACTGCGGGCCGCAGCTGCGCGAGGCCGTGCAGCGCATCGCCGACGCCGGCGGGTTCCTGCTCTACCTGCGTCAGGAGGGCCGCGGCATCGGCCTGTACGCCAAGCTCGACGCGTACGCGTTGCAGGAGGCCGGCCTGGACACCTACCAGGCCAACCTGGCGCTGGGCCGGGGCGAGGACGAGCGCGACTACACCGTCGCCGCGCAGATGCTGGCCACCCTGGGCGTGCCCCGGATCCGGCTGCTCAGCAGCAATCCGGACAAGGCCGAGCAGCTGACCCGGCTCGGCGTGGCGGTGGCCGAGCGGGTTCCCACCGGCGTCTACCTCTCCCCGGCCAACGCCGACTACCTGGCCGCGAAGGCCGCCAAGGCGGCGCGGACGCAGGCGCAGGATGCCCCGGTCGGCCGTGTCCCCGACCTACCGGTCGTGCCGTGAACGGCCCGCCGGCGCGGCCGTACGTGCTGCTGAGCTGCGCCGCGTCGATCGACGGGTACATCGACGACGCCTCGGACCAACGGCTGCTGCTGTCCAACGCGGAGGACCTGGACCGGATCGACGCGGTCCGGGCCAGCTGCGACGCGATCCTGGTCGGCGCCGAGACGGTTCGGCGCGACGACCCTCGGCTGCTGGTGCGCTCGGCGGTTCGCCGGGCGGAGCGGGTGGCCCGCGGGCTGCCCGCCTCGCCCGCCAAGGTCACCCTGACCGCCCGCGGCGACCTCGACCCGACCGCCCGGTTCTTCACGGCCGGCGAGCCGGTCCGGCTCGTCTACTGCGCCTCGACCGCGGTGGAGAAGACCCGCGAACTGCTCGGACGACTCGCCACCGTGGTGGACGCCGGCGAGCCGGTCGATCCGGGGTGGATGCTCGGCGACCTGGCCGCGCGGGGCGTACGACGGCTGATGGTGGAGGGCGGTGGGACGGTGCACGCCCAGTTCCTCACCGCCGGCCTCGCCGACGAGCTGCACCTGGTGGTGGCTCCGTTCTTCGTCGGCGACGGCCGGGCGCCCCGGTTCGTGGGGGAGGGCCGCTTCCCCTGGCACCCGGGCCGGCGGGCCCGGGTCGCCGGGGTCCGGCAGATCGGTGACGTGGTGCTGCTCCGCTACGCCCTCTCCGAGCGCTGCCGCGAAGCCTGACGCCCCGAGCGGGACGCCAGGCGGCGCAGAGCGTAGGTCGCGGCGCTAAGCAGGAACAGCGCCGCGGTCAACAGCAGCCATCGGGCCAGGTACGGCCGCTGGTCCAGCCCGGTGGCCGCGAGGTGGGTGGTCTCGCCCAGCCGCAGGATTCCGGGGGAGAAGATCAGGAAGAGCAGCGCGCTGGCGAGCGCCGGCACCCGGACGTGGTTGAGCAGCGCGACCCGGCGGCCCGCACGGGGTCGCACGATCGCGCCCAGCGCCCGGTCGGCGGCCGCGTACACCGGGAAGAGCACCAGGTCGTGCGCCACGACCGCGCCGACGAACCAGAGCAGCATCCGGCCGGCGGTCGCCTCCCCGGCCAGCCGCAGCGCCACCCAGCCGGTGAGGACGAAGGCGACCGTCACCACGAACAGGTGCCGCGGACCGGCGCCGTAGCCGGCGCGCAACCGACCCGTCAGCTCACCCATCGCCCCGGCCCCCGAAGTCGATCTCGGTCACCCACTTGGTGCAGTGCACCCCGGGCAGCGCCGGGACGATGACCCGCGCCGGGTAGCCGTGGTCGGGGGAGAGGTCGGCGCCGTTGACCCGCAGCGCCAGCAGCGAGTCGGGGTCGAGGACCTGGTTGGCCTGCAGGGTCGCCTGGCGGAACAGCCCGGCCTTCTCCAGCGAGGTCACCCGCGTGCCGTCCGGGTCGTCCGCGCCGACCAGGGCGGCCAGGTCCCGCAGCCGTACGCCGGTCCAGGTCTGCAGGGTGGACCAGCCCTCCACGCAGGCGATCGGCAAGGCGGCGGTGTGCTGCGCCATCGCCAGCAGCCCCGGCCGGTCCAGCGTCACCGTCCGCCCGCCGCCGCGCAGGGTCAGCCGCCAGCCGGCCCCGGTCTCCTCGGGACGCACCCCGGCGGCGGCGACGGTGCGGTTGACCACGAAACCGTTCGGCCCCGACCCCGGCTCCCGTCCCCGGGGCAGCAGCAGGGCGGTGTGGCGCAGCGGGCCGTCCAGGCTCTGCCCGATCGTCAGCGCCGCCAGCAGCAGCGTCCCGCCGCCGACCAGGCCGACCGCGCCGCGCCGGCTCATTGTCGGCGGTCCGGGCCGGCCGGCGACCAGGTCGTCCGGGTCGGGCGGCTCGGGTCGGGTCGCGGCGGCCGGGGTACGCAGCTCCGCGCCGACCGGTCGCGACCGCAGCGCCGACACCAGCCGGGGCAGCTTGAGCACCACGTGTGCCAGGAACGCGGCCGTGAAGATCCAGGCGCCGAAGTAGTGCGCGGTGTAGAAGTCGAAGCCGAACAGGTACGCGTACTGGATGTTGAGCAGCCCGGTGGCGATCTGGAAGAGGATGCCGCCGACCAGCAGCAGCAGGGTGAGCCGCTCCAGCACCTGGGCCAGCGAGCGGGCCGGCGGCCAGTCGAAGAGCTTCGGGATGACCGACCAGAGCTTGCCCAGCACCACCGGGATGAGCACGATCCCGAGGGTGACGTGCAGACCCTGGGTCACCCGGAACAGCCAGGACGGTCGGGTCGGCCAGTCGAAGATCGGCAGTCGCAGCCAGCCCACGTCGGTCGGGAACGCCTGGCCGAACCGGGGACCGTAGGCGGCGTAGTCGAGCAGTCCGGTGACGATCACCAGGGGCAGCGCGACCAGCAGCGCCGACCCGTACACGGCGGTGAGCCAGGGGCCGCGCAGCGGACTGCGCCAGCTGCGGTCCAGCGCGTCCACGCCGGGCGGCCGGTGCCGGTCCAGGGCGCGCCAGAACCGGCGCGGCGCGGCGTAGTCCACCGGGCCCGGCACTGGCGCGTCGGCCTCGCCGGTGCTCGGACCGGGCCTGCTGGGGGACACCGTTGCTCCTTCCTCTCGCCATCGAGCGCCGCGCCGGGCGGGCGGGCGACGGCGGCGGCTGCACTGGGGGCAGGCTAGAACGTGCCGGTACGGCCCGGACTGCTTTGCCGCATTACCGAACGCTTACCGGCCCGCCGCACCCCGCCGAGCTGTTGTGAAGTCCTTACGGGTCCGGCGAACCGGCCCGCCGGGCACCCGGTCCGTCCTACCGTGACCCGAATGCGGGTACTGGTCACCGGCGCGGCCGGGTTCATCGGATCGCAGGTCGCCGACCTGCTGGTCGACGAGGGGCACGAGGTGGTGGCGCTGGACGCGCTGCTGCCCCAGGCCCACGGCGGGGACGACCTGCCGGTCTGGTCGCGGCGGCACGACGTGGTCCACGGCGACGTCCGCGACGGCGCGCTGCTGGACCGACTGCTGGGCGGGGTGGACGCGGTGTGCCACCAGGCGGCGATGGTGGGGCACGGCCTGGACCCCTCCGACGGCCCCGACTACGTCACGCACAACGACTACGGCACGGCGGTGCTGCTGGCGGCCATGCACCGCGCCGGCGTCGCCCGGCTGGTGCTCGCCAGCTCGATGGTGGTCTACGGCGAGGGGCGCTACGCCTGCCCCGTCGACGGCACCGTACGCCCCGCGCCCCGGCGGACCGAGGACGTGGCGGCCGGCCGGTACGACCCGACCTGCCCGCGCTGCGGCCTTGGCCTCGACCCGCTGCTGGTGCCCGAGGACGCGCCCCTGGAGCCGCGCAGCACGTACGCGGCGACCAAGCTGGCCCAGGAACACCTGGCCGCCGCGTGGGCCCGGCAGACCGGCGGCGGCGTCTGGGCGTTGCGCTACCACAACGTGTACGGCCCCCGGATGCCCCGGGACACCCCGTACGCGGGGGTGGCTTCGATCTTCCGTTCCGCGCTGGCCGCCGGCCGGCCGCCCCGGGTGCTGGAGGACGGCCGGCAGCGGCGCGATTTCGTGCACGTCACCGACGTGGCGCGGGCGAACCTGCTGGCCCTGACCACCCCGGCGCCGATGGACCTGGTCCCGGTCAACGTCTGCTCCGGCGAGCCGCACACCGTCGGGGAACTGGCGGTCACCCTCGCCGAGGCGATGGGCGGGCCGGCGCCGCAGGTCGTGGGAGGCGCCCGCGCGGCCGACGTGCGGCACGTGGTGGCCGACCCGCGCCGGGCCGCGGAACTGCTCGGCTACACCGCCCGGGTCGGTTTCGCCGACGGGGTGGCCGGCTTCGCCACCGACCCGCTGCGGGCGCCGGCCGCGCTCGCCGGCTGACCACTCGGCGAAGGGCGACGGATGCACGGCTGCCCGGAGGTACGAGGACAGCTGACGGCTGCGGGGTCCGCCTCTCCGGCTGGCCGGGACGCTGTGCGCCCTCCCGGCGACGACGCCGCAGCGGCAGCGGGTTATGACGGCCGTCCGCCGAACCGCCAAGGGTGCACCTCGATGTCGTCGTACCGGTCAGCGGTCAGGATGGCGCGTGCCGTGTCCGGTTCGGGCGCCTGCACCAGTGCCGCAGTGCCCAGCCAGACGGTGCCGTCATCCGACAGCAGCGGCCCGTACGCGATCAGCCTGTCCCGGTCGGGCGGCAAGGGAAGGTCGATGGCCTCTCCCGCGCCGAGACCCAGCACCAGGAACCGGTTGCCGCCGTTCTGCCCGTCGGGGAATTCCCACATGGTGCGTCCCAGGGTGTTGCGCCACCGCCGCAGCAGCACGTCCCGGTAGGCGCCGGCCTGATAGTTGGGCTCGTCGAAGGCGAACGCGCGGGCGGCCGTGGGATCGGGCACGTCGACGATGTGCAGGCTGCCGGTGGGAGTGTCACCGTCGTTGGCGAGGGTCGGGCCGCGAGCGATCATATCGGCCGCGTACCGGTCCATGTAGGACCAGTGCTCTTCGAGCAACTGTTCACGCAGGGTCATGGAGCGGGGCCGATCGCGGTGGTAGCACAGGAACTCCATGCCCCAGAGTCTCGACCGGTGGCCGGCAGCGACGCCCTCCGGGTTGCGACCGGGCCGTGGGCGTAGTCGCATTGCTCCCGGGAGACACCCTTCGTGATCTCGATCCGGTCTAGGTCGCGTGACGGATTGAGTGAGCTCGTTGACCCGGCTGGTGGCCTCCGCTTCGCTGTGCCTGGGCGGTGGGCGCCCGGAGCGGGGGCACTGCGATGCGGTCATCCACGGAGCCGCCGGAGTCGGTGCCGCCACCGGTGGCGCGGCGGTGGCGGAGGGTCGCGGCGGCGGGCGTCACGATCATCGTGTTGGTGGTGGCGGGCGTGGTCGCCTGGCGCGTCCGGCCCGAGGAGCGAACGCGACCACTGCGGCCCGCCAACGCCGGCACCGAGGAGGTCTTCGCCGACCTGCCGGCCCAGCTGAGGCCACCGAGCCACGTGGCCGACCTGCCGACGGACCGTGGGGTGGGTCGGGGGGCGTTGCTGTACCACCAGAGGATCGACGCGGACAGCCTGGACCCCACCAGTCGCACCTTCGACCAGCAGGATGTCTATCTGGTGACCCGGTCGGGTGAGCATGTCCGCGTCGGGCGCACGCCCCCGGATACCGGGCCCCTGAACCTGTCGCTGTCGCCAGACGGGCGCTGGTTGGCCGCCGAGCGGAATGGCCATTGGCGGGTGCGGGACCTGTCGGGCGTGGCGGAGTACGAGGTCGCGGACGGGTACATGCCATGGCTTTGGTCGACCGACGCCCGCTCGTTGCTGCTCGCCGAACCGAGCGCGGACGGCCGGACCTTCGAAACCATGACACTGCCCGGCGGCGTGACACGCCGGCTCGAGGTGCGTACGCCCAGGGTGGCCACCGAGGTGGCGTTCGTCGCCGGCCGGGAGCTGGCGGTGTTCGACGGGAATCCATGGGTGGATCCATCCGGGCCGAAGGAGCTGGGTATCACGCTGACGGATGTGCTCACCGGCACGAACCGGACGCTGCCAGTGGTCGCCCCCGGCCAGACGAAGCCGGGTGAGATGGTGGGTCCGCTCGTGGCGCTGTGGCACGCCGGCGGGAGCCCGCCGAGCATCTGGATGGAGGTCGGCCGCCCCGACTTGGTGCCCACCGGCCGCCCCGAGGGCATGCTGGTGTCACCGTCCGTCGCGCTGCTGGGTGTGGACGTGGCGTCGGGCGCCTCCACCGCCAGGATCGAGATGAGCTCCGCCGGCGATGATCGGCGGGAGCTGTGTCGAGGCGTGGTGGCCGACGGCGTCGTCCTGCAGCGCTGGACCGCCACCACCACCGAGCTCATCGTCGTCGACCCGCACCGCGGCACCCGCCGCGTCGTGACGACGCTCCCCGGATCGGCGATGGTCCTCGTCCCCGGCGCGAGGCAGTAGCCGTCGTCGCGGTGCCCTTCGGACACCTGCTCGCCGACGCACCGGCACTCGCATGGCCGCTACGAGACCGTCCAGAGCAGGTGGTTGACCGCCAGGGCGGTGGCCGCCTGCCCGGCCAACCACCAGCGGCGCGACCCCACCGGCAGCCGGGCGGCGGCGACCAGCAGCCAGACCGTGAACGGCAGCCAGATCCGTTCCACCTCGGCCTTGCTCAGCCCGGACAGGTCCGCGCCGACGACCGCCACCGCGGCGGCCAGCGGTAACAGCACGGTGGGCCCCGCCGCCCGTACCGCCGCTGCCGCAGACCCGACCAGCCGGCCGGCCGGCCTCCACCCGCGCGCGGCGGCGGCCGGACCGAAGCGCGGGCCGCCGTGCGCCGGGCCGGCCGGCGGTACGGCGGCGCGGCCTGCGGTCGCCGCCAGCGCATGGCGCAGTTCGGACCCGGCGGTGCGCACCACCCGGCGCAGCGCCGGGCCGAGCACCGGCCCGGCGGAGAGCAGCAGGGCGGCCAGGTTCGCCCACACCCAGTAGCCGTACGGGCGGTCCGCCGCCCAGCCCTGGTAGTAGCGCTCGACCACCAACCGGTACCCGTCCCACCAACGGAAACCGGCCAGCACGAAGACCGCCGTCACGGCGGCCACCCCGGCGGACGCGGCGAGCAGGGCGCCCCACCGGTGCGTGCGGCGCAGGGCGAGCACGGCCAGTGCCAGCAGACCGACCAGCAGGAACCCGTACGACAGATGCAGCGCGAAGCCGAGCAGCGCACCGCCGGCCGCCGCGGCGACCCGACCGCGGACCGCCAGCAGAGCCAGGCCGGCGGCGACCACACCGGCGAAGATGCCGTCGGCGGAGGCGCCCACCCAGACCGCGCCGGGCAGCAGCACCAGGAATGGGATCACCGCGCGGGCGGCGTCGGCGGCGCCGAGCGCCCGCAGGGTCACCGGTACGGACACCGCCACCGTGGCCCCGAGCAGGACGCAGGCCAGCGCTGCGGCGGTGCCCCCGCCGAGGCCGATCCGGTCCAGCCAGACGAAGAGCAGCAGGGCGCCCGGCGGATGCCCGGCGGTGTGCGTGGACCAGGCGCCCGGTTGGAAGTCCAGGATCCGGTCGGTGAACCCGGCCAGCATCGCCGGGATGTCGGTGATCCGGGGCACCTCGTGCAGGTACTCCGCCTGCGGGGTCAGCCGCCGGGTCAGGCCCTCCGACACGCCGTCCACCAGCGCCAGCGACAGCGTCCAGGCCACCGCCGTCAGCCACGCCGCGACTAGCAGGACGCCCCAGCGGGCAGTGCGCGCCCACCGCACCCCCCAGCCGATCACCCCCACCGCGACCAGCACGGCGGCCGGGCTGCCCCAGCCCAGGTGCGGCCGCCAGGTGGCGAACAGCGGGGCGGCGTCGGCGTGCAGGCCGGCGTCGCGGGCGTTGAGCAGCGCGCCGACGAGCACCGCCGCGACCAGCAGCGCCCCCTCCAGGACGAGGATCAGCAGGTCGGCCCGGGAGCGGCGGGTCGGGGCTCGTCCGGGCGCGGCGGGGGGAGCGGTGGTCGAGGTCATGACCACGCGACGGTACGGCCACAGCCGGCCTCGCCGTGGCGGAATCGGCGGCCCGTCACCGTACGGTAAGAAGTGCGTCGGTGGTAAGGGTTCGGTAAGCACATTCCGGCCTCGGCCGGCCCGATCCGACCCTAGCGTCGGCGGTATGCCGACCCTGATCGACGTGGTGCTGCCCTGCCTGGACGAGGCGGCCGCGCTGCCCGGCGTACTCGCCGCCCTGCCGCCCGGCTACCGGGCGATCGTGGTGGACAACGGATCGCGTGACGGTTCGCCGGAGGTCGCCGCCCGGCACGGCGCTCGCGTGGTGCACGAGCCCCGGCGCGGCTACGGCGCGGCCGTGCACACCGGTGTCGAGGCCGCCGACGCCGAACTGGTCTGCGTCCTGGACGCCGACGGCTCCTTCGACCCGACCGAACTGCCCGCCCTGGTCGCCCCCGTGGCGAACGGGTCGGCCGACCTCAGCGTCGGTCGGCGCCGCCCGGTCGGCGCCGGGGTGTGGCCGTGGCACGCCCGCGCCGGCACGGCCCTGGTCGCGGCGCTGCTGCGCCGTCGGGGCGTACCGCTGCGCGACCTCAGCCCGATCCGGGTGGCCCGCCGCGACGCGCTGCTCGCCCTCGGCGTCACCGACCGGGCCTTCGGCTATCCGCTGGAACTGCTGATCCGGGCGGCCGCCGCCGGCTGGCGCATCCACGAACTGGACGTGACCTACGCGCCACGGGCCGCCGGCACCCGCTCCAAGGTGTCCGGCTCGGTGCGCGGCACGCTGCGCG
Source organism: Micromonospora sp. GCM10011542 (assembly GCF_042650685.1). Lineage (NCBI taxonomy): Bacteria > Bacillati > Actinomycetota > Actinomycetes > Micromonosporales > Micromonosporaceae > Micromonospora > Micromonospora sp. GCM10011542. The sequence goes on along the minus strand of NZ_JBHSBO010000055.1, from coordinate 8,354 downwards.
CCACCCGCGACTTCGCCGGCGTGCTGCGCACCGTGGACGGCCCCCGGTGACCGTCCTGCTGGTGGTGGCCAAGGCACCCGTGCCGGGTGCCGTGAAGACCCGGCTGTGCCCGCCGGCCACTCCGGGGCAGGCCGCCCGGATCGCCGCCGCCGCGCTGCGCGACACCCTGGACGCGGTACGCGCCACCCCCGGGGTGACCCCGGTGCTGGCCTGCGCGGGCCGGCTGCACGAGGGTGCGGAAGCGGCCGACCTGATCACCGCGCTGGCCGGCTGGCCCGTGCTGACCCAGCGGGGCACCGGGCTCGGTGAGCGGCTCGCCACCGCGTACGCCGAGGTGGCGGCGGCGTACCCGGGTCGGCCGGTGCTCCAGATCGGCATGGACACCCCGCAGGTGACCGCGGCAGGGCTGGCCGATGCCGTACGCCGGCTCGGCACCACGGACGCGGTGCTCGGCCGGGCCGTCGATGGCGGCTGGTGGTCGCTGGGGCTGCGCGACGCCCGGCACGCGGACCTGCTGCGCGGGGTGCCGATGTCGACGCCGGACACCGGCCGCGACACCTGGGCGGCGCTGACCGGGCGGGGGCTGCGTACGGCGCCGCTGCCGGTGCTGCGCGACGTCGACGAGTGGCCGGACGCCCTCGCCGTGGCCGTCGAGGTGCCCGAGGGCCGGTTCGCCCGGCAGGTCGCCGCGGTCCGGCTCGCTCTGGTCCCGGGGGACCGGCGGTGAACCCGGTCGACACGGCGGTCGGCGTGTCGGCCGATACGGCGGCCGGCGTTCCGATGCCCGCGGTACCGGCTCGCGGCGGTGGGTGCGATGGCTCGTCAGTTCACGCCGCCGGGCCGGACGGTTTCGCCGCCGCCCTGGTCGACCGGGCGGCGGGCGGCCGGTGGCTGGTGCACGGCGACGGGGTGCGCAGCCGGCTGCCGGTGGGCCGCTGGCACGGCCGGGCCGAGCCGGCCGTCGGCGCGGTGGTGGCCCGCTGCGCCGGACCGACGCTGGATCTCGGCTGCGGGCCGGGCCGGCTCACCGTGGCGCTGACCCGAGCCGGGTTGACCGCGGTCGGCGTGGACGTCTCGGCGCACGCCGTGCGGATGACCCGGGCCCGGGGCGCCGTGGCCCTGCACCGCGACCTGTTCGACGCGTTGCCCGGCGAGGGCCGGTGGGCGCACGCGGTGCTGATCGACGGCAACATCGGCATCGGCGGCGACCCGGTGGCACTGCTGCGCCGGTGCCGGACGCTGCTCGCGCCCGGCGGCACGGTGCTGGTGGAGCTGGAGCCGCCCGGCGCCGGGCTCTGGCAGGGCCACGCCCGGGTGGCCGCCGCGTACCCGGCCGGCCGGCTCCGGCTCGGCCCGCCGTTCCGCTGGGCCCGGCTCGACGCGTACGCCGTGCACCCGGTCGCCGGCGCCGCCGGCCTGGCCGTACGGGAGCTGTTCCGGTGGGGCCGACGCTGGTTCGGCGAGCTGACCGTCGACCAGCCGTCGGGCTGTGATCCGATCGGCACCCTTTCCGTCCGCCGAGGAGAGCCGCCGCCGGCCCGCAGACCGCTGCCGCCGGCCGGGTGAACGTCGGTCAGGCGGCGTGGAGGCGGACCACGAAGCGGCAGCCGCCGGCGACGTTGTGGACGTCCACCCGGCCGCCGTGCGCCTCGACCAGCCCTCGGACGATCGCCAGGCCCAGCCCGCCGGAGCCTTCCCCGGCGCTGCCCGGCGTCCGCGCCGGCTCGCCCCGGAACGCCACGTCGAACAGCCGGGGCAGGTCGTGCTCGGGGATGCCGCCGCAGGTGTCGGCGACCGCCAGCCACGCGGCATCGCTCTCGCACCCGGCGTCCACCCGCACGGTGCCGTCGCTCGGGGTGTAACGCACGGCGTTGAGCAGCAGGTTACCCACCACCCGGGCCAGCTCGGGCTCGCTGGCCAGCACGGTGGGCCAACCCGACTCGGCGGCCACCAGCCGGATCCGCCGGGCCTCGGCCAGCGGCGCGGTGCCGGCCAGCGCGTCGGAGACCACCTCGCCGAGCGGCACCGCCGACAGGGACAGCTTCAGCGCACCCGCGTTGATCCGGGACAGCTCGAACAGGTCGTCCACGAGGCGCGTCATCCGGTCGGTCTGCGCCCGGATCCGCCGGTGGTACTCGGCCACGGTGGCCGGGTCGTCGACCACCCGATCCTCCAGCGCCTCGGCCATCGCCCGCAGCCCGGCCAGCGGCGTCCGCAGATCGTGCGAGACCCAGGCGACCAGGTCCCGCCGGCCCTTCTCGATCCGCCGCTCCCGTTCGCGCGCCTGGTCCGCCCAGACCGCGGCGGTGGCGAGCCGTCGCCCGAAGTACCAGCTGACGGCGAGACTCACCACCGCCGCGGCGGCCACGGTGAGCAGCACGACCTGCAGGTCGTGCGGGGACAGGAACATCGCCTGGGCGACCACCACCACCCCGGCCACCACCGCCGCCACGGTGACCGTGAGCAGCACGCACACGTGCACGGTGATGGACCGGGCGCGCAGCAGCCGCAGGGTCAGCGCGCCGGCCAGGCCGACACCGAACGCCGCGGCCAGCGACATCCCGAAGATCAGCGCCAGGTCACGCATCGGACGGCTCGTACCGGTAGCCCACGCCCCAGACCGTGACGATGCGTCGCGGCTCGGCCGGGTCGTCCTCGATCTTCTCCCGCAGCCGTCGCACGTGGACGGTCACCGTCGACTGGTCGCCGAAGTTCCAGCCCCACACCCGCTCCAGCAGCTCGGTGCGGCGAAACGCCCGCGTCGGATGCCGCATCAGGTGCGCCAGCAGGTCGAACTCGCGCAGCGTCAGGGCCAGCTCGCGACCGTGCAGCCGGGCGATCCGGGGCCCGGTGGCCACCTCCAGCCCCGCGTCGAGCAGCAGCTCGGCCGGAGACCCGGTCGGCTCCCCGGCCCGGCGCAGCACCGAACCGACCCGCAGCACCAACTCGCGCGGTGAGAACGGCTTGCCCAGGTAGTCGTCCGCGCCCAGTTGCAGGCCGAGCACCCGGTCGGCCTCGTCGCCGCGGGCGGTCAGCATGATGATGGGTACGCCGTCCGGCCGCTCCCGCAGCCGCCGGCACACCTGCAACCCGTCCAACCCGGGCAGCATCAAATCGAGCACCACCAGGTGCGGCGCGCTGTCCCGCACCGCGTCCAGCGCGGCCAGCCCGTCCCCGACGTGGCTCACCTCGTAGCCGGCGTGCTCCAGGTAGCGGCAGACCACGTCGCTGACGGTCCGGTCGTCGTCCACCACGAGCACCCGCTGCGCCACCGCCCACCTCCCGGGACCCACCCTAACCAGCGGCGACGCCCAACGGCGCCCCCGCAGATCTTGCAATCCGCTTACGTCCCCGGCGCTTCGATCATGAGGTTGGCGGCGGTTTCGGCGGCATTCCGGTGACGGGGCCGCGGACTGGTCGGGCGGTGGCGCGGATTCCCTGACTTCTATACCGTGGCACGGTCGCGGACGGCCACCTTCCCCCGGTCGGGCGGTTCCGCGACCGGATACGCAGCCGACATGAGGGGTTCGCCGTGACCATGAACTCGCAGGCGCAGCAGAAGATCGACACGTCGGTGCCGCATTCGGCGCGGATCTGGAACTACTGGCTGGGCGGCAAGGACAACTTCGCGGTCGACCGCGAGGCCGGCGACCAGTACCGACGGGTCTTCCCCGGCGTCGTCAACGTCGCCCGCGCGTCCCGGCAGTTCCTGATCCGGTCGATCACGTTCCTCGCCGCCGAGGCGGGCGTCCGCCAGTTCCTCGACGTCGGCACAGGATTGCCGACGGCCAACAACACCCACGAGGTGGCGCAGCGGATCGCGCCGGACGCGCGGATCGTCTACGTCGACAACGACCCGCTGGTGCTGGTGCACGCTCGTGCCCTGCTGGTCGGCACGCCCCAGGGCGGAACCGCCTACCTCGACGCCGACCTGCACGACCCGCACGCGGTTCTCGCCAAGGCAGGCAGGACGCTCGACTTCCAGCAGCCGATCGGGCTCATCCTCAGCGGCGTCATGGGTCACGTACCCGACTACGACACCGCCCGGTCGATCACGCGGCAACTGCTGGCGTCGCTGCCGAGCGGCAGCTACCTCTCGCTCAACGACGGCACCAGCCTGATCAGCCCCGAGATGCAGCAGGCGCAGGACGACTACAACGACACCGGAGCCGCGCCTTACACCCTGCGCTCGCCCGACCAGATCGACGGGTTCTTCGACGGCCTGCACCTGGTGGAGCCGGGCGTCGTGCCGTGCCCGCAGTGGCGACCCGACGATGCGGTCGACACGCCGGCCGATATCGACGCGTTCGGCGGGGTGGGCCGCAAGGACTGAAGGAGCGGACGAGACCTTCGTGCTCTACACCTTCGTCGAGGACTGACCCCGGCACCCGCTGGTTCAGGCGCGGACGATGTCCGTGCCGTCGACCCGTACGGCGATCTCGGTGAGCCCGCGGGTGGCCGGTCCGCCGAGGCGTGCGCCGTCGGCGATGGCGAACGTGGAGTTGTGGGCCGGGCAGGTGCTCACCCCGTCCCGGGGGGCGGCGATCCGCACTCCCTGGTGCGGGCAGGTGGCGTCGTACGCCTTGAAGGTGCCCGCGGTGGGTTGGACCAGCAGCACGCCGCCGACCAACGTGCCGCCGCCGACCGGAACGTCACCGGTACGGGCCAGCACGGTGCCCGCCGTGGCCGCCGCCGCGCCGGCCGGGGTGTCGCCGGCGCCGCACGCGCTCAACAGCCCGGCGGCGCCAACCGCGCCCGCTCCGGCCAGCAGTGCGCGCCGGCTTAGGCACCAGCGGTCGTCGCGGAGGAACTCCTGCCCGTCGTACACCCTCGTCACCTCTCGGTCGGCAGCCCGGAGCCGCGGCACCGTCGCCGCGGGTGGCCGCCCACGGCCCGTCCGGACTCCTCGGTGGCTCGTCGCACCCCAGCCTGCCGGACGTTGCTGAACGCGCGGTGCGACCCGGCTGTACGTTGGCTGGGCGCCGGCTCCGAGCCCACCTGAGCCGGGTCCGGCACGGCCCGTACGATGCTGCGGTGATTCTTCGGGGTGTGGTGCGAGCCGATCGACCGCTGGTGGTGCTCGCCGTCGAGGAGGAGGCCCGGTACCTCCCGCCGGAGCTGCCGGTGCTGCTCACCGGGATGGGCAAGGTCAACGCGGCGAGCGCGGTGGCGGCCGTGCTGGCGTCCGGGCCGCGGCCCGCCCTGGTGCTGAACCTGGGTACGGCCGGAGCGTTGCGCCCCGGCTGGACGGGGATCCACGAGATCGGCACGGTGCTCCAGCACGACCTGGACACCGACCTGCTGCGCACCCTCACCGGGCAGACCTACGGCGCGCCGCTGACCCTCGCCGTCGAGGGCGCGGTGCTGGCCACCGGGGACACGTTCGTGGCCGACGACGGCGCGCGGGACCGACTGGCGCAGCGGGCCGACCTGGTCGACATGGAGGGGTACGCCGTGGCCTGGGCCGCCGCGCGGGCCGACGTGCCCTGCCGGCTCATCAAACAGGTCAGCGACGAGGCGGGCGACGGCGCGGCGCGGACCTGGCGCGACTCGGTCGACGCCTGCGCCCGGGATCTCGCCGACTGGGTTGGGCTGCACCTCGGGTCGACTGTGCGCATGGCGGGGTCGGCTCAGCAGGGGTAGCTGGGACGTGGTCATCTCCCCGCCCGCCGCCGGTACGCCGTCGGCTCCCGGCGCAGCGCGTCGCCGGCCGCGACTGCGGCCAGCACCACCACCGCCACGACCGTGACCAGCACCGGGGGCCAGTGGACCGCCCACGGCACCAGCGGCAGCAGCACCAGCCAACCCACCCGGTGCAGCGGCAGGTGGCCGGCGATCAGGTAGGTGAAGAGGGTCCGCCCGATCAGGAACACCGCCGGGCCGCCGAAGGTCAGCGCGACCCGGCGCAGGGAACTCGGACCGGTCGGGTCGGCGACGACCAGGTCGGCGCCGGCCGCGGTCCAGACGATGCCCGCCAGCATCACCAGGTGGGTGTACGGCCCCAGCCGGGCCGCCACCCCCAGTTCCCGGGCCGACACCGGCCGCCGCAACACGCCGGCCCCGAAGACGTACATCTGCCAGAGCAGCAGCATGGTGACGAAGATGGCCAGGAAGGCGCCGAGTCGGGCAGGGGTGAACTTCTCGTCGCTGATCTCGAGGATGGGCACCAGGATGATGTCGCCGAGGGCCAGGATGATGAACTGCTGGTACCGCTCGGCGAGGTGTTCGGTGGTCTTCTCGTACTGCTCGACGGGCACCCGGCCCAGCCCCGGCGTGGGGTAGCGCGCGGCGGCGGAGACGTAGTCGATGACCACCGCGATGGTCCAGCACGTCCAGCGCGAAGGAGCGAGCAGCGCGCCGGTGATCCAGAGAACTCCGGAGGCCAGGAACCAGAACAGGAAACGGGCCGCCCGTTGCTGAGCCCGGCGCAGGTGCCGGTGCCGGTGCCGGTGTCGGTGCAGCACGCTGACCAGCACGAGCCCTCGCACCACATGTGGGATCACGTAGGCGGCCGCGAAGATCAGGGCGTGTCTGTCGCTGGCCAGCGGCAGCGCGACCGCCATTCCGACGGCGCCGAGCATGGTCACCATGAGGATCGCCTGGATCGGCCGCCGCTCGGGCTCGTAGAAGTCGGTGGTGGTCGAGGTGATCGACCAAGTCCACCAGATCGCCGCGAGCATCAGCAGGACCTGCGCGGTGCTCGCCCAGGTGTCGGCCCGCGCCAGCAGCATCGAGGTCAGGGCCAGGGACGCCACGAAGACCACGTCGAAGAGCAGCTCCAGCAGCGTGGCCCGGGTCGACCCGTCCGGCCGGCGCACCAGTTCGGCGGCGCCTGCGGTCGTCATGCCCGGCCCTCCCGCCGCATCCCGGGCACCGGCCGCCCGGTGCGCGGCGGACCGCACCGGGCGGGCCCGGGCGCCGCATCCTGCGAGGATTATCGACGGCGCCGCGCGGACACGTCCCCGGTTCGGCCGTTCCGGCGGGCACCGCGCCGCAGGGCGACGCGGACGCGGTGGAGGCCGGGCGGATCGCCCGACCCCCACTGATCCGTCTGGCTCGGTCAGCCCAGGTACTTCTCCCACGGGCCGGTGATGGCCAGGGTGAGGCCCGGGTCCTGCATGTTGACGAAGAGCACCTTGCCGTCGGCGGTGAAGGTCGGCCGCAGAACTCCGAGTCGTTGAGCTGGTTGCGGGCGATCGCGTACGTGGGGCCGCCGGGCATCGCGCTGAGCACGTGGGAGGCGCCCGAGCCGTCCTCGGCGAGCACGAGGCTTCCCCACGGGGTGACGGTCACATTGTCCGGGCCGTCGAAGGTGAGGTCGTTGTACTTGACCGCCGCACCCTCCTCGGACTGGGTCTGGTGCTGGAAGTACGTCACCAGCTGGATGGTCTGGGCCCGGAAGTCGTGCTCCGCTGCGCGGCATCATGGCCGACGCGTCGTCAGTCGTCGCGCCCGGTACCGCGATCGGGCGCGCTCATGTCTCCCGTCCCGGGTGTGCCGTCGGCGAGCCCGTAGCGCAGGTACACGGTGCCCGTCGGACTCGCTGCCGGCGGTTCGAGGAGTGTGACGTTCGTGGGCACCGCGCCACCGTCGAACACCTTCTTCCCGACGCCGAGCACGATCGGGTGCACCCAGAGGTCGAGACGGTCGAAGAGCTTCTCGCGCAGGAGGGTCTGCACGAGGTTCAGACTCCCGACGACCTTCACGTGCTCGTGCCGGTCACGGATCTCGCGCACCGCGCCGGCCAGATCCGGACCCAGCTGCGTGGACCCGGCCCAGGAGAGGTCGGGCCGGCCACGGGAAGCCACGTACTTCGGGATGCTGTTGAAGAGCGTGGCGATCTCGTTGTCCTGGCCGCCCTCCTGGTGCGGCCAGTAGGCGGCGAAGATGTCGTACGTCCGCCGGCCGAGCAGGAGAGCGTCCGTGCCCTCGTACGCGGCACCGACCTGCGCTGCGGACACGTCGTCCAGCAGGGGCGCCTGCCAGCCGCCGAACGGGAACCCCGCCGGATCCTCGTCGGGGCCGCCGGGCGCCTGCGCGACGAGGTCGAGCGTTGCGAACAGTTCGATGTGGATGAGCCCCATGCCCTACTCCCGATGAGTCGTCGTCTCGGTCACAAGATAGACCGGTGTGCACCGGCAGACTCATCGACGCGACGGCACCGACCATCGGCGCGATGACCACCAGTGCGTCGGATTTCAGAGCGAGATCCGCTGCGGCGCCGACGCGGACGCCGCCGTCCAGGTACCGACGGCCGCCGATGGTGACCGGCGCGGAAGAGCGCAGAGCCTCAGAGAGTGTTGTGATACCTCGGCGTGATCATCGCTGACTCTGTCAGCGATGATCACGTCTGT
>NZ_JBHSBO010000054.1:0-20387 GCF_042650685.1 Micromonospora sp. GCM10011542 | reverse complement strand
ACGCCTCGACGACGAACTCAACCAGAAGTAGCCCTCCAGTTACCCAACACTCTCTGAGGCCGCTCGCCTCCCAGCTCGCCGGCGCCCGGTCAGCTGTGCAGCTGGCGACGCAGGGTCACCTCGGTGCCCTCGGCGGTACGCCGCACCGACAGGTCACCCAGCGCCTTGATCAGGGCCAGGCCGCGGCCCCGGAAGCCGGAGCCGGTCGACTCCCGCCACTGCCCGCTGTCGCGCACCGTGGCCGTCACCGTCCGGTCCTCGATGGTGACCTCCACCGCGATCATCGGCTCGGCCGGGGCGACCGGGTGCTCGATGGCGTTCGCGGCGGCCTCGGAGACCGCCACGGTCAGGTCGAACAGGTCGGTCTCGCCGACCGCGTGTGCGACCAGGAAGTCCTCCAGCCTCTTGCGCAGCACACTGAGCCGGGTGGGGTCGGCCGGCAGCCGCAGCGCGAAGCGGTTGACCTCGGCGGCCTCCAGCGCGAGCACCGCCACGTCGTCGCGGAGCGGTCGCCCGGCGACCCGCTCCACCACCGCGTCGATGAGGTCCGTCACGTGCTGACCCGGGGCGGCCGCGTCGAGGCGGAGCTGGGCCAGGGCCGCGTCGATGCCGAGCTGACGGTCCTCGATCAGCCCGTCGGTGTAGAGCAGCAGCCGGCTACCGGTGTGCAGCTCCCCCTCGACCGTCCGGTACGACGCGTCGGGGATGGCGCCGACCGGCGGGCCGAGCGCACGGCCGTGCAGGAACGTCACGTCGCCTCCTCGGATCAGCAGTGGGGACGGGTGACCGGCGCTGGCGTAGCGCAGCCGGGCGGTACGCGGGCTGAACAGCAGGCAGACCACCGTGGCGAAGGAGCGACGCTCCGTCGACCCGACCAGCCGGTTGAGCCGGGTCAGCGACCCTCCCGGATCGAAGCCCTCCAGCAGGTACGCCCGCAGCGCGTTGCGTAGCTGACCCATCGCCGCGGCGGCCTGCACCCCCTTGCCCACCACGTCGCCGATGACCAGCACCAGCTCGTCGTCGTCCAGCGCGATCACGTCGTACCAGTCGCCGCCGACCTCGACGTCGGCGCTGCCCGGCAGGTAGCGACTGGCCACCACCGCGCCGGGCAGCTGCGGCAACGAGCGGGGCAGCAGGCTGTGCTGCAACGTGGTGGCGATGCGGTGTTCGGCCTCGTAGAGCTGGGCGTTCTCCAGCCGCACTCCGACCAGCCGGGCCAGCTGGGTCAGCGCGGCCTCGTCGGCCTGGGCGCCGTCGCCGGCCGGCCGCCAGACCTGCAACTCACCCAGGTGCTCGCCGGCGGTGCCGGTCAGGGCGGCCACGAAGGACGGGTCGTCGGTGGTGGCGCGGCCGGCGTCGGCCTCGTAGCGGACTCTGCCCGCGGTGACCATCACCCGGGCGGCCTCGGCCAGGTTGAGCGCGTGCCCGGCGGCGACGTGGAGCACCTCGCCGGTGGACCGGGCGGTGTTCACGGCCACCGCCGCGTCGGCCAGCGCCCGCAGCCGGCGGATGATCTGGCCGCGCAGCTGGCCCAGCTCGACGTTCGCACGGACCCGGGCGATCAGCTCCTGGCCGGAGAACGGCTTGGTCAGGTAGTCGTCGGCGCCGACGGAGAGGCCGGCCACCGCCTCGGCGGAGCCGGCGCGCGCGGAGAGCAGCACGATCGGCAGGTGCCGGGTACGCGGGTCCCCGCGCAGCGCGGTGACCAGCCCGAAGCCGTCCAGTCGAGGCATCATCACGTCGGTGAGCACCAGGTCGAACCCGCCGGCGCGGGCCAGCGGCAGGGCCGCCAGGCCGTCGATCGCGGTGACCACCTCCCAGGTCGGGGAGAGCAGCCGGGTGACGTGTTCGCGCAGGTCCGCGTTGTCGTCGACGACGAGGATCCGACCGGCCGCCGCGTCCTCCGCCAGCCGCGCGGGAGGCGCCGGCGTCTCGGCGCCGGTCCAGAGGGCGGTCTCCGCGACGTAGAGCCGGGCCTGCTCCGGCTCGGCCGGCGGCGGCGTGCCGAGGTGGGCCACCCGGTCGGCCGGCAGGTGCGCCGACCCGAACGGGATGGTCACCGTGAAGGTGCTGCCCTCGTCGACCCGGCTGGTCAGCCCCGCCTCGCCGCCGTGCATCTCGACCAGCTCGCGGACCAGCGCCAGACCGATGCCGGTGCCCTCGTGGGTGCGGGCGCGCACCCCGGGCACCCGGTGGAACCGTTCGAAGACGTGCGGCAGCTCCGCCGGCACGATGCCCACGCCGGTGTCGGTCACCTCGAGCCGGGCGGCGCCGTCGACGGGGCGGATCCGGACCTGGATCTCCCCCTCGAAGGTGAACTTGACCGCGTTCGACACGAGGTTGAGGACGATCTTCTCCCACATGTCCCGGTCGACGAAGACCGGCGCGGGCAGCGGCGGGCAGTCCACCACCAGCCGCAGCCCGGCCCGGTCGGTGGCCGAGCGGAAGGTGCTGGCCAGTCGCGCGGTGTAGCCGGCCAGGTCGGTGGGTTGGTAGCTGGCGGCCAGCCGGCCGGACTCCAGCCGGGAGAAGTCCAGAACGGTGTTCACGAGCTTGAGCAGGCGCAGCGCGTTGCGGTGCATCACGGTGAGCCGGTCGGTGTACGCGGGCGGCAGCTCCGGGTCGGCCAGCAGGTCCTCCAGCGGGCCGAGCACCAGCGTCAGCGGGGTGCGGAACTCGTGGCTGACGTTGGCGAAGAAGTTGGTCTTGGCCCGGTCCAGTGCGGCCAGCTCGGTGACGCGGGCCCGCTCCTGCTCGTACGCCCGCTGCTTGCCCACCGCGCGGGAGATCTGGGCGGCGACCAGGTCGAAGAAGTCCCGGTACTCGTCGGTCAGCGGCAACCGGCGGGCCGCGCCCACCACCAGCGCGCCGACGGCCTCGTTGGTGGCCGTGATCGGCAGGACGAGGGCCCGGTCGGCGGCCTCGGCCGGCGGCGGGTCGAGCAGCTCGGCCACCGCGACCGTGGCGGGCGCCCCGCCGGCGGCGACCCGCGTGACCACCTCCGGCACGGCGTCGACCACAGCCGGCCCGGTGCCGCCGGTGCCGGCCGGGGCGAATCGGCCGTCGTCGTCGCCCAGGTAGATCAGCGCGAACGGCACATCCGCCCGGTGCCGGCCGAGCACCTCGGCGGCGGCCCGGCCGAGCCGCTCCGCGCTGCCCACGTCGGCCAACTCGGAACCCAACTCGGCCAACGTCCGCAGCCGGCGCTCGCCGAGCACCCGACCGGTGGTCTCGTTGACTATGCAGTAAACACCGGTGACCGAGCCGTCCGCGTCGCGGATCGGGTCGTAGGAGACGTCGAAGTAGGTCTCCTCAAGGAAACCGTGCCGGTCCAACAGGAAGGGGTGGTCCTCGCCGCGATAGGAGCGACCGGTGCGACGGACCGTGTCGAGCAGGGGGCCGAGCACGTCCCAGGTCTCCGACCAGTACTCCCGGGCCGGTCGACCCAGCACGTCCGGATGCTTGGCGCCGATCGTCGGACGGTAGGCGTCGTTGTAGAAGGCCAGCTCGTCCTCGCCCCAGAACATCACGATCTGCGCGCTGGAGGCGAGCATCATGCTGATCGCGCTGGAGAGCGCCGCCGGCCAGCCGGCCGGCACGCCGAGGGGGGTGGCGGCCCAGTCCAGGCGGCGCAACCGCTCGCCCATCTCGCCACCGCTGGCGAACGCGGCCGCGAGCAGCGGGGGGATCTCCGCGTCGTCCGTGGGGGACAACCCCGCGTCCGCGCCCCCCTGGACCGAGCTCATACAGCCTCCCGCTCCGGCCGTGCCCCGCAGCCGTTCGATCTTCACGCGCCGTGCCTCGACATGTACCCCGGCGGACCCGCAACGTAACGCACGCGGCTCGGCGGGCGCTGGTTACCTACACCTCAGCCGTCGGTCACCCGACAGGCGGGCCGGCGCGACGGCTGCCCCGCCCCACCGGGAGGCGGTCGCGGGGGGTCAGAAGACCGGCAGGCCGTCGATGCTCGCGGCGTTCTTCGTTGCCCGGTAGGCCACCAGATCCTCGGCGCTACGGCGTGAGTGTGACGTGAGCAACAGGTCCCGCTCGCCCTGGTAGTCCATCAGCGGAACGGCGTAGCCGCAGGAGTCGCTGACCCGCTCCACCTCCACCGTGATCACGGCCCGGACGGCGTGCGGGTCCGGCGGCTCGGGGAACTCGGCGAGCCGATCGGCGAAGGCGTCCTCGGTGACCGCGACGCTCGAACCCCGCCCGTGCAGCCGGAGAACCTTCGGCGGCCCGGCGAAGGAGCAGAACATCAACGTGATCCGCCCGTTGTCCCGCAGGTGGGCGATGGTCTCGGCGCCGCTGCCGTGATAGTCCAGGTAGGCGACCCGATGCGGGCCGAGGATCACGAAGGTGCCCCGCATGCCCTTCGGCGAGACGTTGACGTGCCCGTCGGCACCGGACGGCGCCGTGGCGACGAAGAAGACCGGCTGCTCCGCGATGAAGGCACGCAGCCGACCGTCGATCTCCGGATACACCTTGCCCATGCGCTGATCCTCGCACCGGCCGGCCAAGCCGTGGGTGCGGCGTACGTCACGTCGACGTGGAACGCGTCACCGCGATGCCGTCCGCCCGGGCGTCGACGCGACGCGGCCCAGGACGGGCGCCGGCAGCGGCCCGGACCAGCGCGGTGACCGGGCGAGGGTCGGGCTCGTTCTCCGGATGCCACTGCACCCCGAGGACGAACGGCCGGTCCGGGTCCTCCACCGCCTCGACGACGCCGTCCCCGGCCCACCCGGTGACCGCGAGCCGGCCCGGGTCCGCCACGGCCTGGTGGTGGTACGAGTTGACCCGGTCCACCCCGGCCAGCACGGTGGCCGCCAGACTGCCCGGCGCGAACCGCACCGGATGGCTGCCGTAGACGCCGGGCGCGGGGCGGTGCCCCTCGTGGCCGAGCACGTCCGGCAGGTGCTGGTGCAGGGTGCCGCCGTAGGCCACGGCGAGCAGTTGCATGCCCCGGCAGACGCCCAGCACCGGCAGGTCGGCGGCGAGCGCGGCGGCCAGCAGCGTCAGCTCGCCGGCGTCCCGGTCCGGCCGGGGCTCGGTGCGCGGGTCGGGGCTCTGGCCGTACCGCTGCGCTGCGACGTCCGCGCCGCCGGCCAGCAGCAACCCGTCGAGCACCGCCAGCACGTCGCCGTCCTCGTCGTCCGGGGGTAGCACCACCGCCCGGCCGCCGGCCGCGGTGACCGCCCGCACGTACGCTTCGGGCACCAGCACCGCCGGCACGCCCCGCCAGACCGCCCAGTCGGCCGGCTCGACGTACGCGCTGATCCCGATCAGCGGCCTCCTCATAGCGGCGTGACGTACGCGCCGGTGATGCCGCCGTCGACCACGAACTGCGCGGCGGTCATGAAGGAGGCGTCGTCGCTGGCCAGGAACGCCACCGCGGCGGCGATCTCCTCGGGTTGCCCGAACCGGCCCATCGGCACGTGCACCAGCCGGCGGGCGGCCCGCTCAGGGTCGGCGGCGAAGAGTTCCAGCAGCAGCGGGGTGGCCACCGGGCCGGGGCAGAGCGCGTTGACCCGGATGCCCTCCCGGGCGAACTGCACGCCCAACTCGCGGGTCATCGCCAGCACCCCGCCCTTGCTCGCGGTGTACGCGATCTGTGAGGTGGCCGCCCCCATCAGAGCCACGAACGAGGCGGTGTTGATGATCGCCCCCTTGCCCTGCCGGCGCATGTGCGGGATGGCGTACTTGCAGCAGAGGAAGACGCTCGTGGTGTTGACCTTCAGCACCCGCTCCCAGGCGTCGAGCCCGGTGTCCAGGATGGAGTCGTCCTCCGGCGGCGAGATGCCGGCGTTGTTGAACGCGATGTCGACCCGGCCGTGCCGCTCGGCCACCCCGTCGAAGAGGTCCCGTACCGCCGCCTCGTCGGCGACGTCGGTCGCCACGAACTCGCCGCCGCACTCGCCGGCGGCCCGCTTGCCGGCCTCGGCGTCGATGTCCACGCAGACGACCCGGGCACCCTCGGTGGCGAACCGTCGTACGGTGGCCAATCCGATGCCGCTGCCCGCTCCGGTGACCACGGCCACCCGATCCTGAAGACGACCCTGCACGGCGCTCACTCCTCTGTCGCGATGAACACGTTCTTGACGTCGGTGAAGGCGTGCAGCGCGTCCGGGCCCAGTTCGCGGCCCAGCCCGGAGCGCTTCATCCCGCCGAACGGGGTCCAGTACCGCACCGAGGAGTGCGAGTTGACGCTGAGGTTGCCCGATTCGACCGCGCGGGCCATCCGCAGCGCGCGGCCGACGTCCCGGGTCCAGATCGAGCCGGACAGCCCGTACTCGGTGTCGTTGGCGAGCCGTACCGCGTCGGCCTCGTCGTCGAACGGCAGCACCGAGACCACGGGTCCGAAGATCTCCTCCCGCCAGTGCCGGTCGGCCGGCGAGTCGGCCAGCAGCACGGTCGGCGCGTGCCAGAAGCCGCCGCCGTCCGGGCGGGAGCCGGTGAAGGCGACCCGGGCGCCGTCGAGGTACCCGGCCACCCGGTCACGCTGGGCGGCGGAGATCAGCGGGCCCATGTCGGCCGTGTCCCGGGCCGGGTCCTCGACCCGCACCGCGCGTACCGCCGGTTCCAGCAGCTCCAGGAAGCGGTCGTACACCGGGCGTTGGACCAGGATGCGGGAGCGGGCGCAGCAGTCCTGGCCGGCGTTGTCGAAGACCGCGGCGGGGGCGGTGGCGGCGGCGCGTTCCAGGTCGGCGTCGGCGAAGACGACGTTGGCGCTCTTGCCGCCCAGCTCCAGGGTGAGCCGCTTCACCTGGGCCGCGCAGCCGGCCATGATCCGGGTGCCGACCTCGGTGGAGCCGGTGAAGCAGATCTTGCGGACCGCCGGGTGGCTGACGAACCGCTCCCCCACCACCGCGCCCTCGCCGGGTACGACGGTGAACACGTCGTCGGGCAGGCCGGCCTCGCGGCCCAGCTCGGCCAGGCGCAGCGCGGTGAGCGGCGTCAGCTCGGCGGGCTTGAGCACCACCGTGTTGCCGGCGGCCAGGGCCGGGGCGAAACCCCAGGCGGCGATGGGCATCGGGAAGTTCCACGGCACGATGACGCCGACCACGCCCAGCGGCTCGTGGAAGGTGACGTCCAGCCCGCCGGGCACCGGGATCTGCCGGCCGGTCAGCCGCTCCGGCGCGCCCGCGTAGTAGTCGAGCACGTCGCGGACGTTGCCGGTCTCCCAGCGGGCGTTGCCGATGGTGTGCCCCGAGTTGCGCACCTCGAGCGCGGCCAACTCGTCGAGGTGCGCGTCCACGACGGCGGCGAACCGCCGCAGCAGCCGTGCCCGCTCCCCCGGCGCGACGGTCCGCCACGACTCGTACGCCGTCGCGGCTCGCGAAATGACCGTGTCCACCTCCTGCACGGAGGCCCCCGGAACCTCGCGGAATCCCTCCCCGGTGCTCGGATCCACCACCACGGTCACGCGTCCCACCCCGCTTCGCCGATCATGGAGCTGTGGCGCCGCACGGAAGCCGCGGTCGGTCTACAGGCGTTCGAAGCCACGGGTCAGCTCCCAGTCCGTCACGGCGGCGTCGAAGGCGGCCAGCTCGACGCGGGCCTGGTTGGCGTAGTGGGCGACCACCTCGTCGCCGAAGGCGTCCCGCGCCACGGTCGAGCCCTCCCACAGGGCGAGCGCGTCGCGCAGGGTGCCGGGCACCCGCTCGGCCTCCGGATCGTCGTACGCGTTGCCGGTGCACTCCGCGCCCAGTTCCAGCTCCCGCTCGATGCCGTGCAGCGCGCCGGCGACCAGCCCGGCGATCGCCAGGTACGGGTTGACGTCGGCGCCGGGCACCCGGTTCTCCACCCGCATGCCCTGCCCGTGCCCCACCACCCGCAGCGCGCAGGTGCGGTTGTCCACCCCCCAGCGCAGCGCGGTCGGCGCGAACGACCCTGGCTGGTAACGCTTGTACGAGTTGATGTTCGGCGCGAAGAGCAGGCTGAACTCCCGCATGGTGGCCAGCAGCCCGGCGAGCACCCGCTGCCCGGTGGGCGACAGGTGCGCCGGCCCGTCACCGAGCAGGGCCGAGGCGCCGGCGGAGTCCCGCAGCGAGAAGTGGATGTGGCAGGAGTTGCCCTCGCGGGCGTTCGGCTTGGCCATGAAGGTGATCGCCATGCCCTCCTGGGCGGCGATCTCCTTGGCTCCGTTCTTGTAGATCACGTGGTGGTCCGCGCAGGCCACCGCCTCGTCGTACCGGAAGGCGATCTCGTGCTGGCCGAGGTTGCACTCGCCCTTGGCGCTCTCCGGGGTCAGCCCGGCGCCGGCCATCTCGGTGCGGATGCGCCGCAGCAGCGGCTCCACCCGGGCCGTGCCGAGCAGCGAATAGTCCACGTTGTACTGGTTGGCCGGGGTCAGTTCGCGGTAGCCGCGCCGCCAGGCGTCCTCGTACGAGTCGCGGAAGAGCACGAACTCCAACTCGGTGCCGGCGTACGCGGTCAGCCCGTGCTCCGCCAGCCGGGCCAACTGCCGGCGCAGGATCTGCCGGGGCGAGGCGACCACGTCGCCGGAGCCGTCCAGCCAGGCCAGGTCGGCCAGCAGCAGGGCGGTGCCCGGTTGCCAGGGCGTCCGGCGCAGCGTGCCGAAGTCCGGCACCATCGCGAGGTCGCCGTAGCCGCGCTCCCAGCTCGACATCGCGTACCCGTCGACGGTGTTCATGTCGACGTCCACGGCGAGCAGGTAGTTGCAGCCCTCGCTGCCGTGCGCGACCACCTGGTCGAGGAAGTAGGGGGCGTGGAACCTCTTGCCCTGCAGGCGGCCCTGCATGTCGACCAGGGCGAGCACCACCGTGTCGATCTCGCCCTCGGCGACGGCGACCCGCAGTTGTTCCAGCGTGAGCGGAGCTTTCCTCATTCGCGGGCCTCCATCACCAAGGTCTACTGGCAAACCGGATCACCGTCAATGCCCCCACCCACCGCCCCGGATGCAAGGAGGGGCCCCTTGTTATCGGATTTTGTTGTACAAGGGGCCCCTCCTAACCGCAGGGCGTGGTTCAGAAGGGCTCGGCGGGCGTACGCGGGGACGGCTCCTCGACGGTGCGCACGGGGCCGGTGAACCACTTGCGGGCTGAGGCGTACCACCAGACGCCGACCAGCAGCAGCACCCCGCCGACGGCCAGCGGCGCGTAGTTCACCGCCGACCAGGTGAAGTCGTCGTTGCCGGGGACTCCCGCGGGCACGATCGGCAGCACGAAGTAGATCGAGATGACGACGATCTCGACCACCGCTATCCAGCCGAGGATCTTGTACTTCGGCCCCAACGTCCACGGCCCGGGTACGAACCGGTCGCCCATCCTCAGCCGCAGCGCGATCGGGATGAAGAAGGACAGGTACAGCCCGATCACCGCGACCGAGACCACCGCGTAGAAGGCGATCGGGATGCCGGACGGGCTCTCGTAGAGCGCCGGCAGGGTGAGCACCAGACCGGCCAGGGTCGCGCCGATGATCGCGTTGGCCGGGGTGCCGTTACGGTCGACCTTGGACCACAGCCGCCAGCCGGGCACCGCCCGGTCGCGGCTGAACGCGTACGCCATCCGGCTCATCGAGGTCACGCAGCTCATCCCGCAGAAGAACTGCCCGATGGTGGAGATGATGATGACGGTCTTGAAGAAGACTGGAGTCAGCGCGGACTCGAAGATGGCGCCGGAGAAGCCGCCGGCGGCGTTGACCGCCTCGACGTCGGTGGCCGCGAAGAGGAACGCCAGCAGCAGGATCCAGCCACCGATCGCCGAGTAGAAGATTGACTGCCAGAGGCCCCGGGCGGCAGCCTGGGAGGCGCCCCGGGTCTCCTCCGAGACGTGCGCGCAGGCGTCGAAGCCGGTGATCGTGTACTGGGTGAGCAGGAAGCCCAGCGGCAGCACGTAGAACCAGAAGCTCAGCCCACCGGTGTCCCCGTCGCCGAACCCGGAGTTGTTGAACCGCTCGGTGAACACGAACTGGAAGCTCTGGTGGTTGTCGGGGACGAAGACCAGGATGGCCACCACGGCGGCGGCGCCGGCCACGTGCCACCAGACCGAGACGTTCTGGAGTACGTCGATGATCCGGTGGCCGAAGATGTTGATCAGGCCGTGCAACGCCAGGATGATCACGAAGAGGATGAACGCCTGGCGCAGCGTTCCGGCCCAGCCGTCGAAGAGCGCCGACAGGGTGAGGTTGAGGAAGGTGGCGCAGCCGTAGTCGACCGACGCGGTGACCGCGACCAGCCCGATCAGGTTGAGCCAGCCGGTGAACCAGCCGTGCACCGGCCGACCCATGGTCGCCGCCCACCAGTAGATCCCGCCCGCGGTCGGGTACGCCGACACCAGCTCCGCCATGCAGAAGCCGATGATCAGGATGAACAGCGAGATCAGCGGCCAGCCCCAGGAGATCGCGACCGGGCCGCCGTTGTTCCACGCCTGGCCGAAGGTGGTGAAGCAGCCGGCCAGGATCGAGATGATCGAGAACGAGATGGCGAAGTTGGAGAAGCCGCTCCACTTGCGGCGCAGCTCCTGCTTGTAGCCGAGTTCGGCGAGCCGTCGGGCGTCGTCGTCCATCGGTTGCTCGGCGGTCGGCACGGGTGTTGTGGCCACTGCACACCTCCCTGAGGTGGTTCCGCGTGCGAGTGGGCAAAGTGTCGTCCCGCCGATCAAGGCGGTCAATACGGCGCGGGTGGGAATCTCACCGCCGGCGGGCTAATTGCGTTGCCGCCCGACCGGCCCGGCCGCATGCTTGAGCCTGTGACCAGGCCCGATCACGACGGGCCACCGCCGGGCGCTCGGCAACGCCCGGTCCGCGGCGGCGCGGGGCGCCCACCTCTCTCTCACGTACGGCGTGCTCCGCCGTACCCGACGGGTGCCCCGCGCCGCCGCCCCTACCCGAGCTTTCAGGTCAGCAGCAGGCCCAGCACCCAGAGGGCGGCGACCAGCAGGCCGGCGAGGAACTCGACAAGCATGGACAACCCGGCGGCCGCCACCGCCTGCTTCGTGGCCGGCCAGGCCAGCCGGGAGTCGCCCAGCCGCAGCCGTTCGGCGACCCACACCCCGCCGACGAAACCGAGCACCACCCCGACCACCGGGATCACGAAGAAGCCGATGAGGCCCAGCACCCCGCCGGCGAGCAGCGACGAGGTCGGCACCCCGGTGCGTTTCAGGTTCCGCCCGGGCCAGGCGTACTTGATGACGGTGCCGCCGGCGGCGACCACCGTCGCGGCGGCCAGCACCGCCCACCGGCCGGCGCCGGAGCCGCCGAAGAGTGCCCAGACCAGCACCCCGCCCCAGCACAGCGGCAACGCCGGCAGGCCGGGCACCACCACCCCGGCCAGCCCGGCGAGGATGGCCAGCCCGGCGAGCACGGTGACCGCCGCCTGGGTGTCGCTCAGACCCATCCGGCTGCTCCCCCACCCCTCATGCCGCCGCCTCCCCGACGCCCGTCGCCGCTCATACCGCCGCCTCCCCGTCCAACGCCCCGGCGCTCATCCCGGCGGTTCCCCGCCGCGTAGCCGGTCGGTGATGTCGTCCGCCGGCATCGGGGCACCGAAGTACCGGCCCTGGCCGGTGTCGCAGCGCAGCGCCCGCAGCCGCTCCGCCTGCACCTCGGTCTCCACCGCCTCGGCGGTCACCCAGAGCTCCAGCGCGTGGGCCAGCCGGACCAGCGCGTCGACGATCCGCTCGTCCCGGTGGTCGGCCGCGGCGTCGATGGCGTCGCCGCGGATCCCCTCCACGAACGGGCCGGCGAGCTTCAGGCAGTGGATCGGCAGCCGGCGCAGGTACGCCAGGTTGGAGTATCCGGTGCCGAAGTCGTCCACGGCCAGCCGCACGCCCAGCGCGGCGAGCCGGTAGAGGCTGCGCAGCGGCTCACCGGCACTGCCCATCACGGCGCTCTCGGTCAGCTCCAACTGGAGCAGCTCCGCCGGCAGCCCGCTGGTACGCAGCACGTCGGCCACGGTCGCCACGATCGTCGGCTCGTCGGCCTGCCGGCCGGCCAGGTTCACGCTGACCACGAGCCGCGCCTCGGGGAACTCCCGCCACCACCGCTCGGCGTCCCGGCAGGCCCGCCGCAGCACCCATTCGCCGAGCCGGACGATCAGGCCGGTCTCCTCGGCCAGGCCGATGAACCGGTCCGGCCCGATCAGGCCCAGCTCCGGGTGCTGCCAGCGGACCAGCGCCTCCACGGCCAGCATGGTGCCGTCGATCAGCGACACGATCGGCTGGTAGTGCAGCACGAACTCGCCCCGGTCCAGTGCCGCCGGCAGTCCGGCCACCAGCGCCGAGCGGGCGATGTCGCGGGCGCTGCGTTCCGGGTCGTAGACCGCCCACCGGCCCCGGCCCTCCGCCTTCGCCCAGTAGAGCGTGGTGTCCGCGGCCTTCATCAGCTCCGACGCGCTGGTCGACGCGGCCGGGCAATCGACGATGCCCACGCTGGCCGAGATGGCCAGTTGCTGGTCGCCGACGTGCACCGGGGCACACCGCGGCCAGCGCCGCCTCGGCCACGGCCACCGCGTCGTCGACGCCGTCGCCGCCGTCGACCAGGATGACGAACTCGTCGCCGCCCATCCGGGCCACCAGGTGCCCGTGGCCGGCCACGCACTCGGCCAGCCGTCGGGCGATCACGATCAGCAGCCGGTCACCGAGGTCGTGGCCGAGGCTGTCGTTGATCGCCTTGAAGCCGTCCAGGTCGAGGAAGCAGATGCCGACCCGCTGCCCCGGCCCGGCGGTGTCGAGGACCCGGCCCAGGGTCTCGAAGAACAGCGTCCGGTTGGGCAGGCCGGTCAGCGGATCGTGCAACGCCTGGAAGCGCAGCCGCTGCTGGAGTTCGTACCGCTCGGTGATGTCCTCGATCATCGCGACGGTGAAGCGGGGCCGGCCGTCGTCGTGCCGGACCAGCGAGACGGCCAGGTCCGTCCAGACCACGCTGCCGTCCTTGCGGTGGTAGCGCTTCTCCACCCGGGCGGTGTCCTGCTTGCCCTCGATCAGCTCCTGGTAGAGCTCCCACATGCCGGCGGCGTCGTCGGTGTGGAACAGCGCCGCCACGTTGCTGTGACACAGCTCCTCGGTCGTGTAGCCGAGCATGTCGGCGAACGCCTGGTTGACGTCGATGATCGTGCCGTCCACACCGGCGATGCCGATCCCGATCGCGGCACCGGTGAAGACCGCCCGGAAGCGGGCCTCGCTGTCGCGCAGGGCCTGTTCCACCTCGTCGCGCGCCTGCCAGGCGGAGCGGGCGATCCGCTCCTGCTGGCTGAAGGTGCGGTCCCGCAGGGCACGGGCGAAGCCGGCGGCCAGCCCGGCCTGCAGCGCGGCGATCCGCTCGGCCATGTCGCCCGGCCGATCGTCGGCGGTCAGCACCCGGCGCGGGAACGCCTCGCCGAGCGCGCGCACCGACCACTCCAGCACCCGCGGCTCGGTCAGGTGCGCCTCGACCAGCGCCCGGCCGACCTCCTCGGCGGGCCGGGCCGAGAACGGCTCGGCCCGTACCGCCTGCGCGAGCCGCACGGTGTGCGCCAGCAGCAGCCGTTCGGCCTCGGCCGCGCTGAGCGGCACGAAGCCGAGACGGCGTACCGCACGGGCCCAGTCGACGGCGTACCCGTGGGCGTCGGCCCGGCCGACGTCGGCCCCGGCGGGATCTCCGACGGCGGCCACCGGATCAGCCGGCGGGCTGGTCGTACCGGGCGACGCCGCCGAAGGCGCCGAACCGCTCCGGGTGCTCGTCCACGTCGGACGGTGAGTCGGGGCGCCACAGCGGCATGTGCACCACGCCGGGCTCCAGCAGCGTCCAGTCGCCGAAGAACCCGGTGATCTGCGCGCGGGAGCGCAGGGTGATCTCGGTGTCGGTACGGGCGGAGAGCCGCTGGGCGTCGAGCATCTCCTGCGGCTGGTCCTCGAAGGTGGAGTGCGAGATCACCAGGAAGCTGCCCGGAGCCGCGGCGGCCCGCAGGGTGGCCATGATGTCCTCGGGCCGGTCGGCGTCCGGGATGAAGTGCACCACCCCGGCGAGCAGGATGCCCATCGGCCGGCTGAAGTCGATCAGCCCCAGTTCCCGGGTCTCGGCGAGAATCCGCTCCGGCTCGCGCAGGTCGGCGTGGATCACGCCGGTCAGGTCGTTGCCGGCCAGCAGTTCCCGGCTGTGCGCGACGGCCACCGGGTCGATGTCGACGTAGACCACCCGGGCCTTCGGGTTCGCCCCCTGGGCGACCTCGTGCACGTTGCCCACGGTGGGTATCCCGGAGCCGATGTCGAGAAACTGGTCGATGCCGGCGTCGAGCAGCGCCCGGACCGCCCGGCGCAGGAAGTCCCGGCCGGAGCGCATGGTGGCGGCGAGGTTCGGGGTCATGCGCGCGATCTGCTCGGCCAACTGCCGGTCGATCTCGAAGTTGTGCGCCCCGCCCAGGAAATAGTCGTACACCCGGGCCGCGCTCGGCCTGGTCAGATCGATCTCGGTCGGCAGTCCGTCCGGCATGAGCGTGCTCCCCAGTTCATCGCCGCGGCGCGGGACGGCACCGGTTTCGGCGCGCACCTTTCGCACCCGCGCCCCACCGGCCGACCCGCGGATCGTGTGGTGTTGACCACTCTAGGCCGGCAGGTCCCGCGTCCGGGAGATCCCTTCACGCTCTTTCCGCGTCAGCCGGCGGACTCCAACAGCAGCGCGATGCCCTGCCCGACCCCGATGCACATGGTGGCCAGCGCCCGGCGGCCGCCCCGACGGCGCAGTTCGAGGGCGGCGGTCAGCGCGAGCCGGGCGCCGCTGGCACCCAGCGGGTGCCCCAGCGCGATGGCGCCGCCGTTGGGGTTGACGTGCTCGGCGTCCTCCGACAGTCCCAGCTCGCGCAGCACCGCCACGGACTGGGCGGCGAACGCCTCGTTCAGTTCGATCACGTCCACCGCGCCCAGCGCCATGCCGGCCCGGTCGAGCAGCTTGCGGGTGGCCGGCACCGGACCGATGCCCATCACCCGTGGCGGCACGCCGGCGGCGGCCGCCCCGCCGATGCGGGCCAGCGGGGTCAGGCCGTACCGGGCCACTGCGGCCTCGCTGGCCACCAGCAGCGCGACCGCGCCGTCGTTGACGCCCGACGAGTTGCCGGCGGTGACCGTGCCACCCTCGCGGAACGGGGTGGGCAGCGCGGCGAGCTTCTCCAGCGAGGTCTCGCGAGGGTGCTCGTCCACCTCGACCAGTCGGGTCTCCCGCCGGCCCGCCGGCACGCTGACCGGCACGATCTCCTCGGCGAAGCGGCCGTCGGCCTGCGCCTTGGCCGCGCGCTGCTGCGACCGGTACGCGAAGGCGTCCTGCTCGGCCCGGCCCACGCCGTACTCGGCGGCCACGTTCTCGGCGGTCTCCGGCATCGAGTCGATGCCCCAGCCCTGCTTCATCAGCGGGTTGACCAGCCGCCAGCCCAGGGTGGTGTCGTACACCTCGGCCGAGCGGGACCAGGCCGAGGTCGCCTTCGGCATGACGAACGGCGCCCGGCTCATGCTCTCCACCCCGCCGGCGACCACAAGCTCCGCCTCGCCGGCCACGATGGACCGAGCGGCGGTGGCGAGAGCGTCCAGCCCGGAGCCGCAGAGCCGGTTGACGGTGCTCCCCGGCACCTCCTCGGGCAGGCCGGCCAGCAACGCCGCCATCCGGGCCACGTTGCGGTTGTCCTCGCCGGCCTGGTTGGCGCAGCCCAGCACGACGTCGTCCACCCGGGCCCAGTCCACCGACGGGTGACGGGCGACCAGCTCGCGGATCACGTGCGCGGCCAGGTCGTCGGGGCGGACGCCGGCCAGCGCGCCGCCGTACCGGCCGATCGGGGTGCGGACACCAGCCACCAGGTATGCCACGGTCATCGCGAGTCCTTCGGGGGTGGGAAGGGCGGGGGCGGGGGTGTCCGCCGGGTCGCGGCGACTCCCCAGCCGCCAGGATATCCACGGTCGCAGCGGATAGGTTGACGGCATGGCCCGGGCCCAGTTCAGCGCAGAGACCAGTGGCGGCGGCGCGTTCGTCCGCCAACCCAACCGGTTCACCGGCCGGGTGACCACCGACTCCGACTCCCCGCCCGGCGGCGGACCGGACGCGCAGGACCGCTGGCCGCTGGAGCCGGGGCGCTACCGGCTGATCTGGTGCCGGGCCTGCCCGTGGGCGCACCGGGCCCGGATCGTACGGGGCCTGCTCGGCCTGGACGACGCCATCTCGCTGGGCACCGTCGACCCGATCCGCGACGAGCGGGGCTGGCGGTTCGCGCTCGACCCGGACGGGTTCGACCCGGTGCTCGGCGTCGGCTACCTCTCCGAGGCGTACCTGGCCACCGACCCGGACTACACCGGCCGGGTCACGGTGCCGGCGCTGGTCGACACGGTCACCGGGCGAGTGGTGACCAACGACTACCCGCAGCTCACCCTGGACTTCTCCACCGAGTGGCGGGCGCTGCACCGTCCCGGCGCGCCGGACCTCTACCCGGAGGCGCTGCGCCCGGAGATGGACGCGCTGATGGCCGAGATCCACGCCGACGTGAACAACGGCGTCTACCGGTGCGGGTTCGCCACCTCCCAGGAGGCGTACGACGAGGCGTTCCGGGCGCTCTTCGCCCGGCTGGACGCGCTCTCCGAGCGGCTGGCCGGCCAGCGGTACCTGATGGGCGACGCGATCACCGAGGCCGACGTGCGGCTCTTCACCACGCTGGTCCGCTTCGACGCCGCGTACCACGGGCACTTCAAGTGCAACCGGAACAAGCTGACCGAGATGCCGGTGCTCTGGGCGTACGCCCGCGACCTGTTCCAGACCCCGGGCTTCGGCGAGACGGTGGACTTCGACCACATCAAGCGGCACTACTACGGCACCCACCGGGAGATCAACCCGACCGGCATCGTGCCGCTCGGGCCCGACGAGTCCGGCTGGACCACGCCGCACGGGCGTGCCTGAGCCCGGCCGGGCCGGCACGACGGCGGCGCCCACCGACGGTGCGGACGACGTCGCACGCCGGGTGGCCGGGTCGGCCGCAGCCGGCTGCACGCTGGCCGGCGCGGTCGCGGTGACCGTCGCCCTGATCGCCGGTCCCGGTCCGGGACTCACCGGGTACGTCAGCGAGGCCGGCATCGCCGGCAGCGGCCACGCCGCGACGTACCGGATCGGGGTCTTCGCGCTGGCCGGCGCGCTGCTGCTGCTCGCCGCGGCGCTGCCGGCCGGGGTGCGGCTGGCAGCGGCGCTGCTCGCCGCCGGCGGCCTGCTCACCGGCCTGTCCGGGGCGGTGACCTGCACCGCCGGCTGCCCGCTGCCGCCGTTCGAGCGGGCCACGGTGGCGGACCTGGTGCACGGCGGGGCGAGCGTTGCCGCGACCGCCGCGGTGGTCCTCGCCATGGTCGCGCTCGCCGTGTCCGGTCCGGCGGATCGGACGCTGCGCCGGCTGGCCGCCGGCGCCGCCGCGCTGGCCCTGCCGCTCTGCGCGGCGGTGGGGCTGGCCATGCTCATCGTCGGCCGGGGCACCCTGGTGGGCGTGCTGGAGCGGCTGGTCCTCGCGCTGACGGTGCTGTGGGGCCTGACCACCGCCACGGCACTCGCCGTCGCGCGTAAGGAAGGGCCCCCTGTTAACGCCTCCGGTATAGGAGGGGCCCCCTCCTAACGCCTCGGCCGCCCGGCGGACCGTGCGCTCACCGGCCGGCGGTGTGTAAGGAGCCTCACCGGCATTGGTCCTTCCGTCTCGGAAAGGGCCGGCGTATTGTCGGCTGGCGATGACCAACGTCTGGTACCTGACCGTTCGCCTGTATGTCGATCTCCGACTGCAGGCCAGCGGCGTCTGTCCGGCGCAGCCGCTCTCCTGACGCCTGCCCCGACCCGACCAGACCTCATGGACGCGTTCTCATGCCTTTCGGCCTGCGCAAAATTCCCTTCTCCGTCCAGATCCTGCTCGGCCTCGTGCTCGGCGTGGCGCTCGGCTTCCTGGCCCGCGCCAACGACCTGAGCTGGCTGACCAGCACCCTGCACACCGTCGGCGGCCTCTTCGTCCAGCTGCTCAAGCTGGCCGTGCCGCCGCTGGTCTTCACCGCCATCGTGGTCAGCGTGGTCAGCCTGCGCGGCGTGGCGAACGCCGCCCGGCTGGCCGTGAAGACCCTGCTCTGGTTCGGCATCACCGCGCTGATCGCGGTGAGCATCGGCATCGGCCTCGGCCTGCTGACCAACCCGGGCAAGGGCGTCACCCTCGACGTCGGTGGGGCGGCCCCGCCGAAGACCACCGGCTCCTGGACCGACTTCCTCACCGGCATCGTGCCGACCAACCCGGTCGGCGCGTTCGTCGAGGGCAACGTGCTCCAGATCGTCTTCCTCGCCCTCGTGGTCGGCGCCGCGGCGCTGCTGGTCGGCGACGCCGCCGAGCCGTTCGTGGCGCTCAACCGCTCGCTGCTGGAGATCGTCCAGAAGGCGCTCTGGTGGGTGATCCGGCTCGCCCCGATCGGCACGCTCGGCCTGATCGGCAACGCCGTCGCCTCGTACGGCTGGGATCTGCTGGCCCCCCTCGCGAAGTTCACCACCGCCGTCTACGTCGGCTGCGCCATCGTGCTGTTCGTGGTCTACCCGCTGGTGTTGGTCCTCGCCGGGCGACTCAACCCGGTGCGCTTCTTCGCCGGCGCCTGGCCGGCGATCGAGCTGGCCTTCGTCTCCCGCTCCTCGGTGGGCACCATGCCGGTGACCCAGCGCTCCGTCGAGCGGCTCGGTGTGCCCCGCGAGTACGCCTCGTTCGCGGTGCCGTTCGGCGCCACCACGAAGATGGACGGCTGCGCCGCGATCTACCCGGCGCTGGCCGCGATCTTCGTGGCCCAGGTGTTCGGCGTGCAGCTCGGCGTCACCGACTACCTGCTGATCGCGTTCGTCTCGGTGGTCGGCTCGGCGGCCACCGCCGGCCTGACCGGCGCGATCGTGATGCTCACCCTGACCCTGAGCACGCTGGGTCTGCCGCTGGCCGGCGCCGGCCTGCTGCTGGCCATCGACCCGATCCTGGACATGATCCGGACCGCCACCAACGTGGCCGGGCAGGCACTGGTGCCGACCGTGGTCGCCGCCCGCGAGGGCACCCTGGACCGGGCCGCGTACGAGTCCGCCGGCCGGCGGGACCTGACCGACCCGGAGCCTGTCGCGGACAGCCGCCCCGAGCGGCGGGACGAGCTGAGCCCCGTTCCCGCCTGACCAGAAGTGCGACCCACGACGGGCCCCTCGACGAGGGGCCCGTCGTGGTGTCCGAGAGGATCACGAGATGAGCAAGCTGTTCACGCCCCTGGCCCTGCGCGCGGTGACCCTGCCGAACCGGATCGCCATGGCGCCGATGTGCCAGTACTCCGCCGGCCCGGACGGGCTGCCCACCGACTGGCACCTGGTCCACCTCGGCACCCGGGCGGTCGGCGGCGTCGGGCTGGTGCTGAGCGAGGCCACCGCCGTGCTGCCCGAGGGCCGGATCAGCCCCCAGGACACCGGGCTCTGGTCCGACGCGCACGTCGACGCGTGGCGGCCGGTCACCGCGTTCGTCGCCGGCCAGGGCGCCGTACCCGCGGTGCAGCTCGCCCACGCCGGCTTCAAGGCCTCCACGTACCGGCCGTGGGCCACGTCCAGCGGCGGCGTGCCGGACGCCGACGGCGGCTGGACCCCGGTCGGCCCGGGTGCCGAGCCGTTCGTCCCCACCTACCGGGTGCCGACCGCCCTCGACGCGGCCGGCATCGCCGGTGTCGTCGACGCGTTCGCCACCGCGGCCGGACGGGCGGTGGCCGCCGGCTTCGCCGCCGTGGAGATCCACGCCGCGCACGGCTACCTGCTGCACGAGTTCCTCTCCCCGCTCACCAACCATCGCACCGACGGCTACGGCGGCGACCGGGCCGCCCGGATGCGGCTCACCCTGGAGGTGGCCCGCGCGGTGCGCGCCACCGTCGGCGAGGACGTGCCGGTGCTGACCCGGATCTCCGCCACCGACTGGGTCGAGGGCGGCTGGACCGTGGAGGACAGCGTGGTGCTCGCCGGCGAGCTGGCCGGGGCCGGCGTGGACCTCGTCGACGCCTCCTCCGGCGGCGCCAGCGCCACCGCGAGCATCCCGGTCGGGCCCGGCTACCAGGTGCCGCTGGCCGCCCGGATCCGGCGCGAGGCCGGCGTACCGACCGGGGCGGTCGGCCTCATCGTCGAGCCGGAGCAGGCCGAGGAGATCATCTCCGCCGGCGAGGCCGACCTGGTGCTGCTCGGCCGGGAACTGCTGCGCGACCCGTACTGGCCACGCCGGGCCGCCGCGAAGCTCGGCGCCGAGCCCACCGGCACCGCCCAGTACGCGCGGGCGTGGTGACGATCGGGTGTTAGGAAGGGCCCCCTGTACAACGCCAGGCGGCGGATTCGAGGGGTCGTTGCAACGCGGGCGCTTAGCTGGTGACGGTTAGGAGCTTAGCGAGGCGCTCGGCTGGGGTATCCCAGCCGAGCGT
>NZ_JBHSBO010000053.1:0-555 GCF_042650685.1 Micromonospora sp. GCM10011542 | reverse complement strand
GGCGTGCCCCAACCACTCGACGGGCGCTGCTGGAACAGGCCCAGCGAGTCGTGGTCATTGGCATCGCCGAGGTGGCCCAGGTTCTCCAGCTTCGACTCCTGCAGGCTCGTCGCGATCGAGATCACCGCGGCCCGCTCGGGCAGGCCGGCCTTCTTCGTCGCCGCGATGATCGCCTTGACATTGGCCGTCTGCTCATCGTTCAGGTCGATGCGCGACTGCTTACCCTGCACACCGTGCGGGATCAGCTTCCCGGCGTCGGACTTGTCGGCCTGCACCACCGCGACCGGCTTGGCGTCCACCACGGGGGTGGCGGCGTGGGCGGCGACCGGGCCGGCGAAGATGCCACCGGCGAAGGCGAGACCAGCAACGGACAGCATGCTCTTACGGATGATCGTGTTCATGGGAGTAGCTCCTTCGGGGGTAGGAAACACCATGGCCGGGGGAACGGCTCGTGGTGTCAGCACCTCGTCGGGCGCATGCACAAAGTTCAAGGGGGGGAAGTCTGTGACCTGCGGGCCACGGGCCGGGGGGCCTCTCGTGGCGCCGGGTCTGGCT